>JAGLQE010000099.1 GCA_023137005.1 Thermoplasmata archaeon | reverse complement strand
CTCCGCAGCTACAGCCACCAAGGTCCATAAACTGGTCTATGACATGCTCGGCCAGGACCCCTATGCCAAGCTGAAGGAGCACAGTACCAGGGTCTCGCTGTCCCTTTACCCCAAGGCCAAGGAATATGTGGAAGGGGCGGATGACAAGTTCCGGGCATCGGTGATAGCCGCGATAATCGGCAATGTCCTGGATTTCGGGATCAATCAGAAACTGGACGACCTCAGCTACCTTGAGAGGGAATTCGATGATCTCCTTGAGGAGGAACTGGGCATGGATGACATAAATGTCATCCAGGAAAGACTGGCCAAGGCCAAGAAGGTGGCTTTTTTGACCGATAATTGTGGAGAGATAGTCTTTGATAAATTGTTGGTAGAGCAGATACGCGAGTTCAAGAATATCGAGGAACTCGTGCTGGTGGTGAAAGGTGAGCCGATCCTCACGGATGCCACCCCCGAGGATGCGGAAGAAGTGGGCCTGGCCCAGATGTTCGATCGCATGATCACGACCGAAGCTTTTGCAGTTGGCCTTCCGATCTATGACATGCCGGTGGAACTGGACACTCTGCTGAAAGAGGCTGACATAATTATTGCAAAGGGTATGGGAAATTACGAATCTTTAACTCACACTGACTACAAGCCAGTCGCATATCTAATGAGAACAAAATGCAAACCAGTGGCTGAGTCGGCTGGTGCGCCACTGGATCGGAATGTGGCGAAGTTGGTTTTGAAGTAGGCTCAAAAAGCCTACTTCAACCATTTACCATTCTTGTAGATCAATTCTCCATCCCCGTAGATCTCTCCACCCTTCTTCACATCCGGAAGCCTTTTCTTTTAACCCTCACTGCGCTGGCTCACCTTCCAAAAGAAAAGGTTTCCAATCCATAAGAAAACTCGGGTTCGCATGCTCGCTCGGGAAGGAGTAAATGGCTTATTTCAACCATTTACCATTCTTGTAGATCAATTCTCCATCGCCGTATATTTCTCCACCCTTCTTCATATCCTTGATGATGTCCCAGTGGATACCGCTCTTGTTCTTGGAGTTCGTCTCCGGAAATCCCATACCAATGGCCATGTGGATCGTGCCTCCGAGTTTCTCATCGAACAGTATGCTCTTGGTGAATTTCTTGATGCCGTGATTCGTCCCTATGGCCACTTCTCCCAGACGTTTTGCACCATCATCCACACCTATGAGACTCTTGAGCAGATCCTCGCCTTTCTCGGCACTAGCCTTTACGATCTTACCTTTCTTGAACTCCAGTGTGATATCTTCAACTTCCTTGCCCATGTAGATCCCGGGGAATGTGAATCGTATCTTTCCCTCTACCGAGTTCTCCACCGGGCCAGTGAACACTTCCCCATCCGGCATGTTCTTCTCGCCACAGCAGTTTATCCACTTTCGTCCTTTTACCGACATCTTGAGGTCAGTATCCTCTCCGATGAAATGGAGCTTTTCGATCTTGTCCAGGACCTTGACCATCTTGGCCTGTTCCTTCTTCACCTTCTTCCACTCGGCAATGGGGTCGCGCTTGTCAGCCAGGCATGCGGAGTAAACAAAATCTTCATATTCTGTGAGGGACATGGAAGCCTCCTGCGCCTGGGCTTGGGTCGGGTAGATAAGCCCTACCCATTTGAATTCCCCGGTAGCCGAACGCTTGGCCACCATCTGAGATATTTCAGCAGTGGCTCCAGATGCGATAGCCATCTTTTTTGTATCCACACCTGACATGGCCCTTGTGTTCACGGCTGCGGATATCCCGACAAAGCCGTCAGCGTTCTTGTAGAGGTATTTTCTGTAAGGCGAAACGAACTTTAGTTGGTCATCAGAGGCATTCTTGAAGAATATCTCTGTAGCTCCGTCGATTTGCCCCATCATCATTGGGTGGGCTCCGGCATTGAGAACCTCCTTGTAAACCTCAAGAGCCAGTGGTGCTCCTGCAGGTGGGGATGAGATGATTATCTCCTGCCCTTTCTTGACGTCGATCGAATAATTAACAAGCAATTTAGCTAGATTTTCTGCTCTTTTGTCTGCCATGGTATCACAACCCCGTAAATGAAAATCAAGTATTTGGGGGTTTTGATGGTTCTATATATTTACCGGCTCTTTATATTTGATTTATATATATGTACTATACAATAGAAACTCTTATATGCAAAAAGAATACTCGCCGTCTTTACATAGTATATAGGACAAGACTATCAATATAAAACTAGACTTGTCAAGATAAGTATACTGATAAACCAAAATGTTTGTATGATTGTTGGAATAAGATGGCAATGTTGGAAACAGTTGGATAATAAAACAATATGATGGAAAATAAAGATTCGGGAATGTTGGATTGTTGGTTAGTTGGACTGATGGATAGTTGGATGTTGGACTTTTGGACATGTGTTTGATAGTTGGCTGATGGATTGTTGGTTTAATTGGATTTTATAATTTACTTCCGAATTGGTAGATAAAGGAGTTGGAAACAATGGAAATAAAGAAATTTGAGACCGAGATACACGGTACAAAATTGATAGTAGAGACTGGCAGGATTGCCAATCAAGCGGGCGCGTCGGTGACCGTCCAGATGGGAGAGACAGTGGTTCTGGGAACAGTGACTCTGTCAAATAACCCGAGACCGGGAATGAACTTCTTCCCCCTGATGGTGGATTTTGAAGAGAAGTATTCCGCCGCAGGGAAGATAAAGGGACCGAAGTTCATGAAGAGAGAGGGAAGGCCCTCTAATCAAGCGGTTCTCACAAGCAGGATGATAGACAGGGGATTGAGACCCCTTTTCCCACAGAATATGAGGAATGACGTACAGGTCATCTGTATGCCGCTGGCATTGGACCATGCGAACAAGCCGGACATCGTGGCAATGATAGCCGCATGCACCGCGCTTCACATATCGAACATACCCTTTGACGGGCCAATTGGCGGTGTCAGGATGGGAATGGTCAATGGAGAGTTGGTAGTGAATCCAACCACTGACGAGATGGAATACTCTGACCTGAACATGGTACTCATGGGCGACGGCGAGCGCATCACGAATGTGGATTGCAGCACGAAAGAGCTCACTGACGATCAGATCAAGGAAGCGATCTTCGCAGGAATGGATGTTCTGGGACCAATTGCCAAGTTCATCGACAGTATCAGGAAAGAGGTCGGCCATGAGAAGCTAACCCTCGACCAGATAAAGATGAAAGAAGGCCTGGAAGAGAAGGACCTTCCGGTCGTGGAACAACTGAAAAAGGCATCACTCCCACACCTTGACAAGTACCTCTTCAATACACCAAAGGGAACAAAGGGAGAGAGAAAGGACATACTCAAGGGCTTGGAGCAGATATTGGTAGACGAGTTCAAGACCAAGCTGGCAACACCCGAGAGAGATGTGGATGCTACAGCCGATTACCTCACGAAATTGATCAAGACCTTCTTCTTCGAATTCATCGAAGAGCAGGTGACCAATGCCATTCTGGACAAGGACCTCAGGGTGGATGGAAGAAAGATGGACGAGATACGCGAGTTGACAGCCGATGTTGGTTTCCTTCCAAGGACCCACGGAACAGGATTATTCTCAAGGGGAGAGACCCAGGTATTGTCCATTGTGACATTGGGATCACCCGGTGATGACCTGTCAATAGAGAGCATGGAAGAGAACACAACGGCCAAGTATTTCCACCACTACAATTTCCCACCATTCAGTGTGGGAGAGGTCAAGCCCCTCAGGGGAGCGAGCAGAAGGGATATCGGACATGGAACACTGGCCGAGAAAGGTCTTTTGCCAATGATCCCACAGGGAGAGGAATTCCCATACACCGTCAGGGTGGTAAGTGAGGTAATGAGCTCCAACGGCTCGTCCTCCATGGGCGCGACATGCGGTTCCACTCTTGCTCTGATGGATGCTGGAGTTCCGATCAAGAAGCCGGTAGCAGGAATAGCCATGGGAATGGCCTGTAATAAGGACCAGTCAAAGTGGAAGATACTCACTGACCTTCAGGACCTGGAGGACGGAGACGGCGGTATGGATTTCAAATTCACGGGAACAAAGGATGGGCTTACAGCTGTCCAGATGGATACCAAGACCCGTGGCCTGAACAGGAAAATGGTCGAGGCCACCATGCCCCAGATGAGAAAGGCTAT
>JAGLQE010000098.1 GCA_023137005.1 Thermoplasmata archaeon | reverse complement strand
AGAGCCACTGGTGTGGTTCCCTTCTCCTTCAAGGTCTCTCTATACACACAACAGGAGAGATTGACATACAATATAGACCTGGTTAACAACCGGCTTATCAAGGATTTCAGGGGCGGGGTCATTTTAGTAAAGGAGAAAGCCACTCGCAGTTCCCTTGACAATTATAATTTCGACAGGATACTGGCGGCCACGGACATGAAGGACAAGGTCAAGAAGGTCTTCGTCACCCTCTATGACATGAAGCACGCCACTGCCTCGGACCTGTCATTCAGTTTTGGGATGACGGACAATATGGCCAGGAACTGCCTGGACGCCATTGTCACAAGGGGTTTTGCCAGCAAGGAGGGCACGGCGCCCATGGAAGTATATGAGATAAATTCCAAGAACCTTCAGGATATGCATAATGTGCGAGACGATTGAGCACTCTTCCTTTCCATATCTATTTCAGAGGGGGCATTGTTTCCTCAGATATTTCCTCTTCAATATCTTCTGTATCATCTTCATCTTCTGGAATGGTCTTCCTTTTCCTACCTGGCTTGAAGGACATCTCCACCCCTATAAAGGCCAGGACAAAGAATACCGCCACAAGGACAAGGGGCCATTTAGAACTATCGTCCTCTGGCATGATTATCTCCACCTCTCCGCTGTCCACCACCACATTGTTGACCTCAAGATCCCAGGGCATGGTTCCAGCCTCAAGATTGTGTATGCCTATGACCCATGTCCCATTGTCTCCCCATAGATCTATGGGAGCATCAACCGTCCGATTCTCATCCCACATTCGAAACCTGACCGACTGAACATCTTCCACCGGTGACAGGGATACCGATACATTCAGAACCTCTCCCTCGATCATTTCATCAGGTATATCCATCGAGATCACCTGCGGCTCCGAGAAGACCGGGGTAGCAATGGCTACCAATAACAATATCAGAATTGACACACAAATATGGCTTGAATTAGATATGGACACGGGTATCACTCGTATTTTATGAAATCTCCAAGGGTCATGCCTGTTTTGAAGGCTTCCTTGCTCGTGCTTGTATCAACATCTTCTACGGCTTCCTTCAGGGATATTCCCAGAGCTCTTTCAAGTGTACCGAGTAGCTTATCACTGGGCCGCATATCCTGATTCTCCACCTTGATGATGACACTTTTTTTCTCATTGATCTTCTTGGCCAATTCTTCCTGAGTGAGGCTCATTTGCCTTCTCCGATCTCTCACCCTGGCTCCATAGTCATCAGCCAGCATCTTATCACTGCCCTGACTGTAGATGTCCCTGGTCCCCATTCTTCGGCCACGCATCTCCAATCTATCCGCGATGGGGGTTGCAATGACACGTCCTGTTTCTGTTTTAACTACAGCCTCGCCGACCGCGAACTTCTGACAGCCCTCACAAACATTCAGGGGAGCTCCCTCCACCATCATCAGCTTGGTCCTGACCTCCTTGCCACACAACTCACAAACCATGATATCACCAGTCCATTCAAATATTCATTTTTAACATTTCAACGGTAAACCATAAATACACGTTGAGGGATATATATTTAGCGATGGGATGCTGGATTGCATCTTCTGCATCGAGGTACCATAATGAGTGACGAAATTAGCAATGAAGAGGTCGAGAAATTCTCAGAGGCTCTGAACAAGCGGATAGCCATGCTTGAGGAAATAAATGAGAGACTCATCGACGAGGCCCAGGATAATGAGGGTGAGAAACGTTACATTCAGAATGAGATGGGCAGATTGCAGAAAGAGATCCAGCGCATAAAATTCGAGCTGGACAGGATGAAGACCCCACCCATGATAATCGGGACCATCAAGGATATCCTGACGGACGGACGAGTAGTGGTCAAGAGCAGTACTGGCCCGGATTTCATTGTCAATATCGCGGAGTACATTTCAGATGAGAGCGTTATCGTGGGTTCCAGAGTGGCCCTCAATAAGCAGAGCCTGGCAGTTGTCGGAGTTCTGCCGCAGTCCATCGACCCCATAATAACTGGTGGAGAGGTCATTGAAAAACCCCAGATCAGCTATGAGGATATTGGAGGTCTGGAGGAACAGATACGCGAGATAAAGGAGGCCATCGAAGACCCGCTTCTCAAACCCGAGCTTTACGCCAAGGTGGGAATAGAACCCCCTAACGGTGTGCTTCTGGTCGGCCCCCCAGGAACTGGGAAGACATTGCTGGCCAAGGCCGCGGCCCATGAGACCAATGCCACATTCATCAAATTCGTAGGATCCGAGCTAGTTCAGAAATACATCGGAGAGGGAGCCAGATTAGTGCGAGAATTATTCGAAATGGCTCGTGAGAAAGCCCCGGCCATCGTATTCATCGACGAACTGGATTCAGTGGGTGCCAAGAGATTGGAGGTTGCCACTTCCGGTGACCGGGAAGTTCAGAGAACCCTCATGCAATTACTTTCGGAACTGGATGGTTTCGATTCATTGGAGGATGTCAAGATAATCGGCGCCACCAATCGTCCAGACATACTGGATGACGCCCTTCTAAGACCTGGTAGATTTGACAGGATAATCGAGATACCGGCCCCCAACTATCAGGGCAGGATGGAGATATTCCACATACACGCGAAGAAAATGTCTTCCGTCCGTGGAAAAGAGGCTCTCAACTTCGAGGAGCTGGCCACACGCACTTCCGGAGCCACGGGAGCCGAGATCAAGGCCATCTGCACTGAAGCAGGAATATTCGCCATACGTGAGGATCGCTCCAAGGTTAGGATGTCGGACTTCCTCCAGGCCATAGAGAAGGTCAGCATCGTGGATATGGAAGCTGATGATGAGCATAAGAAGATGTACGCCTAAGCCTTTTCTTTTGTTGATTTCTGCGCTGGCTAACCCTCCAAAAGAAAAGGTTTAGAATCCAAAAGGAAAAATCGGGTTAGCCTGCTCGAAATCAAATATTCTGGGTGTGGCAGCGAACAGTTACCATTTCTCAAAGGATGAAGACTGAACGTTTGTTACGTGGGGTGAGGAAGGTATTTAGAGAACCATGCACATTCGCTTAGGCTAGTGGAGGAGTTCTGGTGGAAGAGAGTGTGAAAGATAATAGAATATATGGATTTCCATTACTAATTTATGCTATCTTTTTATGTGCTAGTATTGTATTTTGGAGTCTTACTTTTAAAGGTACTGGGGGAGAAAGTTTTGGACACTTATGTGTTACTATGCCAACAATATTAGTTACTATTATTTATTTTATCTCAGCGATCTTGGTTATCAATGAAAAGTATTCGAAAGCATTGGCCTTTACCTTGCTCGGTTTAGTTCTTCTGTTGTTTACAATACCATTAACAATATCTGCAGTTGAAGATAATGTTGCTCCACTGATCATTATTTTCTATTTCATTATACCTCTAATTTTATTCTTGTCCATTGGGAATATTAAAACTGATGAAGAAGATATATCACAAACCTATTTCCCACCACCTCCAGACACTCTATAGCGCATACATCGCCTGCTCGCTCGAACGATTGTTATGTGGGGTGTTGCGTATCATTAGCTTCTGGTTGCGCATTGTATAATCAAATGTACGCGATCAGAAAATCTAATACGGATACCATTAATAAATATTTCAAGTATTTGATTCGGGTGGGGGCTGAATTATTGGCACAGGGGGGTTGGTGGGAGCTATAAGCTGGCAACCTATTACATATATTGGCAGAGCATTAATTCAGCGAACATGCCCCGCCTGAAGA
>JAGLQE010000097.1 GCA_023137005.1 Thermoplasmata archaeon | reverse complement strand
CACCATGTTCGAGCCCATCGATAAGTTCACCCCTCCCACTGACCCTGACTTCATAAGGGATTTCCCTCCGGTCAGAGTATTTTCCAAGAAAGGTAGTTTCGTGTGGTGGTGGTGGATGTTCCTTTTCGAGGAGGATGGTGTCAAGAAACAGATAGTTGGGTTCTGGACCACCAAGACCTACAAGAATGTGCTGGCCAATGGTGTTAACTGGGGGCCCAAGGCAGAGTTGAAAGGAAATAAAGATGATTTCACCTACAATGGGATGGCGACCTTCTGGCACTGGGACGGAAAAGAATTTCACGAGACCGAGCCAGATAATATGAAGTTCCATACCGTTATCAAGGACGGTGGGGTATCCATTGATTCTCGGGATGTGCAGATGAAAGCCAGCCGGGTGAATACCACTCTCAGGTTCTGCCGAGACCCCAAAGAATTCGAACTGGATATAGATAAGATAACTCCAACACCCCCACCCGTGGGATACAAGCGCACGATGGTGACGAAGAAGCTGGGTTTCGACGGGCTGAAAATCTATCATGCAGACTGGTCTGGCTCCCTGTCCACCAAAGGAGATAAGAGAAAGGTGAATGGTAGTCTCTACATGCAGCATATCACATTGAACACACCCGCATTTCCGTGGCTCTGGGGTGTTTTCCACAAGAAGGATGGGTCGTACCTCACTTACTTCACCACATTCCTGAGCAGGCTGATGTTCAGGCGCAGTGCGGAATGCAAGCCCAGTGCGGATAATAAGTTCCGTTTCATGAACAAGAATTTGAACTATACTCCGGTTGGCCAGGAGACCAAGCGCTTCAAACATGTGCGATACAATGTGTTCAGGCAGGAGAATGGCTTGCCAGGGTTCGAGGCCTGGGGGGAACTGGGTGATGAGAGATTGCGAATCAAGGTGAGAACAGTTGCCAAGACCACCTACACCTTTGAGAGAAGAAAGTACTGGCGCAATAAGTTCTTCTACAATGAATTTCCATCAGAGATTGTGGAGATCGAATACACGGATGCAGATGGGAAAGTTCATAAGGAAGGGGGAGATGATTGGAATGGCAATTGCGAATATTCCTGGGGGCTTCTTCTTGATTAGAAACAAGCCGCCCATACCTGAAATATGGGGTAAATGACATGATAAAAAAACTATCTGGCATAACCTTTGATTTTGATGCGACATTCTACAGTTATCCACGGATGGTCTCCGGGCTATTGCACAGATTCGGGCCCCATGTCAAGCTCATATACGATCTCACGGATGAAAGGGCCAAGATGAGAAAAGAGGGCAAGATCGAGAACTTCAGAGAGCGCCAGGTGGAGCTCATGGCCTTACGGTGGAAGAAATCCCCGGAATGGACCCGGAAGAAGCTGGACAAGGTGGTCTACAATGGGTGGAACTCGGCCTTTGACAGGGTCAAGCCCCTGAAGAATGTCTTCAATATGCTGGACATGGTGGTCGCCAATGATATTCCCATATGTGTTGTATCAGACTATCCGCCCCATGACAAGCTGGAGAAAATGGGGTTCATGAAATACCCCTGGGTCCTGATACTGAACGGGGAGGACCTGGGCCTTCTAAAGCCGGACCCAGCCGGGCTCAATCTGGCAATGGAGAAGATGGGAACAAAGCCCGAAGAGACACTCCATGTTGGGGATTCCATCAGGTTTGACATTCAAGGTGCGAAGAATGCGGGCATGATGAATGCCTGGCTCAAGTGGCCGTGGAAGAAGAACAAACA
>JAGLQE010000096.1 GCA_023137005.1 Thermoplasmata archaeon | reverse complement strand
CATCTGGGATAATAGCCGGTTGCACCATTTGTAAAACTGTGAAGAACTGTGAATCCGCTACCATCTGGGCTCATTTTATAAATAGCACCTATTCCGCTGGTTCCTCCGAAATATGTGGTTCCATACAATGAGATCCCATCATATATCAAGCCATAATATGGCGTAGAACCATCCGACGCGCCGCTTCCAAAGTCATGTAGTATAGTAAAATCACTCCCATCTGTGTTGATCTTATAGATCAAACCAAGATCGTAGACCCCTCCATACGTTGTCACTCCATATAGGGTATTGCCAATTTGCAATAAGGTTCCCGTTGGGTTGTCGCCCCCTGTGGCCGGATTGTCGCCCACTTTGATACCCTCAAAATGATGCAAGGTCTCGTAGAATGTTCCATCCTTGTCTGTTCTGTATATGGTTCCTTTGTCGTAGAGTCCACCATCTCTGGTTACCCCATAAAGAGTGTAGAGGTCAAAAATATCTTCTGCTAGTGTCCCGTATACTGTATACCTTCCCTCATCATATTCCAATTCAAATTGATGCATCATATTATAATCCGATCCAGATGGATCCATTTCGAACATGGTACCGCTAGCTGTATAACCTCCATATGTTGTTGTGCCGACCAACATATCGATTTCTGGAATGGATGTAGCATTCAATCCGACATCATTATCCTCGATATCATTATCGATGATCACATTATTGGAGGAACCCTCCAGTCTTATTCCATCACCATTTCCTATGGCTGTAATATTATCAATTCTGCAGTTATCTGCATTGTTTAGGAAGATCCCTGCATTTCCAGCACCGGAGCTAGCTACCTGGAGACCACTGACATTGACATAATCCACTGTAATTGTTATGACAGTTCCCGAGGCCCCACCATCAATAACAGTATTGAAACTTCCATTTCCAATAAGGTTAATTGGGATGCCAACGGCAATATTCTCAGTATATGAGCCTGCCCAAACATTGATGGTATCACCTGCATTGGCCGAATCAATAGCACCCTGGATGGTTGGATAAGTTAGACCAGAGTTCAAATTCTTGGCATAATTACCCGGGTTCATCATCACTCCGCCGCTTTCACTGATCTGAGACCATCCGGAGGACTCATTGTAGTGCCAGGCACTGGATCGTATACCCGAGGTATCCTCACCTATCACGATACAGTGTTCGCCTGACGAATCCCAAGCTGAATCACTCGGCGTGAAGCTCGAGTCCCACGGCACTGATACTTGATCAACGAACGCCCCTTGGGCATTATTTTCTATATTGACGGTAATACCCATCAACAGCATCGCACACACGATTAATATCGAGGTTATTTTCTGATTCATGGAATCACCTCTGATTCCTTTGAAGGCTGTTCGTTTTTCCTGTAATTTACTTGTTCGTTTTTCATTTTTCAGCCTCCTTAGTATTCTATTGTAAATGTCACACTCGCCACGTAGATCCCTTCTGCCGTGGCTCCAGGCACATTGGCCCACCAGTTGATGTTCGTCACACCCATGCTATTGAAGTCCGAACCCCAAGGCCCGTGGGCCGTGGTCCCGTTCTTGGGTGCTGGAATGATCGTCGTCGCCTGGGATCGATTGCCCCACACGCACAGGCCATTACTTACACCCGCGCCCGGGAAAGCTTTACCATTTACCCAATAATCTCCATTTATTTCGGAGTATAAATCCAGATTTATCCCGCTATCATTTTGCAAACTGATATTTATGCTCGAAGCAGGTATGCTTCCACCGCCCCCAACCCTCATCAGATCTCCTATCGAGGCATTGACATAATACGGCACATTGGCCGAATAAGTGATAAGACTCTGAGGGCCCAGGGGTGCATTGACCGCACCTGGGGGGGCATTGGCACCAGGGTTACCAGTTGCCGTGATGTTCGTGTACCTGAACACCCCGAACTCTCCGAATGACAGGTTTGCGGAATTCACGAAATCATTGTCGAATATCCTTATTCTGAAGTCCCACGAATCCGGATCATTCAATGCCTGAGCCTTATCATAATATGGACTTCCTATCCCATTGCCAAATCCATTGCCATCAGCCGCCCATGTTTGGGGGCCGAGGGTGACATTGAAGAAGAAACGTCTTGTATTGCTATCTGCACCATATCCAGATGGGTCCATCCACCAACTATCGAGGAGGAACTCATCAGTACCGGGGCTCCCTGTGGGTGAATTCATATTAGCACTCGATGGGAAAGTACCCAATAGCCCCTCTACCCATGTTAATCTGAACTGCCTGGTACGATTATCCGGGGTCAGCCAGGAGGGTTCAGGATTGGATCCGAGTAGTTTTCCTTCATCGTACCAGGCCATGACCTCTATGCGCTCTTTTGCATCCAGATTTTGGAGTTGATCGATCCCACCAATAGTGTAGTTCACCTCGGCGTAGAATGTGTAGGTCGTATCGATGTCCAATTGGGTGTCAAGCTTACTTGTGGAGTACATACCATCCAAGGTCTTCCATAGACCATGGTCAAATATGTGGGGGCTGTCCACATTCACGGTTATGGTCGTCTTATCATCAAAGGCATTGGTCCATATCTTCATTGCACTGGCACCAGTCACCATGGCGTATTCCGCACCCAGCTCCAGTGGTCGGAATGATACCCCGTATAATTCATGGCCAGTCAGAACTCCATTCTGATCCTGTAATTTGGAAACATCCTGATTCCCTGCATGATATGAATAAAGGACCGCGGATGAGGCATCGTGACCAATAGCAATGGCAGTTGTTCCAGCATTATCCCAAGCAACGGCAGTGAAGTCCTCTCCATTCGTATTGCTAGATGGCTCGCCCCATGGATCTAGATTCAATCTGCACCACCAGGTCTCATCATCTGTGGCAAGAAGATGACCCCCGAACAGGACTATGATCCCATAATCTGTGTAGGCTATTGAACCATCATATCCTACAGTTGGGTGGGTGGGGGTGACCATCAATTCCCAGGTATTGGTCCCATAGTTGTATGTCCAGGTATCATCTTCGATCCCTCCACCACTCCATCCTCCATAGATCACGGATCTGTTCACCATCTTGTCAAATGTCATGGTAAATCTATCCCTGCCTGTTGGCGGGGAGGCAGGATTCATATTTGTCCATGTATTAGCTTGATAATCATAAGCCCATGTGTCGCTGAAGGAAGCCGAATCCCAGCCGCCGAAAAGTATGACCCTTCGGTTCAGCGAATCATAGTTCATACCTCCCAGGAATCTCTTCTGTGGGCTAATTGGAATACCAGGGGTCATGTTCGTCCATGTGTTCGTCCCATAATCGTAAGCCCACGTATCATCCAGGTTGCCGCTAGCTCCCTTTCCACCAAATAGTATGACCTTGTCATTCAATTCATCATATACCATCATGTGCTCTGTCCTTGCTGGCGGGGAAGACGCGGGGGTCATTTCCATCCATTGATTCAAATTGTAATCATAAGCCCATGTATCGCCATACCTACTTGCTCCCATGCCTCCGAACATTATATGGACCTTGTCAATTGAATCATATACCATCATAGGATATTCTCGAATTGCGGGTCCAACTGGTGGATTCATATTTTGCCAATTATCATCACCAAGATTGTATGCCCAGACATCTCTAAGATATGAACCACTATTCCCTCCGAACATTATCAAACGATTATGTTCGGCATCCCAGGACATGGCCTGGTTTCTCCTACCAGGGGGCACGGTCATCGGGCTTTTCTTCACCCAATACTCCGGGTTAGTGAGCCCCAGTAAATTACCATCCGCGGCTATTATGCCCAGGCCAGCTCCGTCACCTGCCATGGCATTATCAGACCATGCGATATCCTGGAGCTTTAGATTGACCGTTCCAGGGATCTTGCACATTGTGTAGTCTCCCTGCTCAAGACTGGCAAATGTAGAAAAGTATCCAATACCCTGGCTAGCGGCATCATATCCCACGATGAAGAAATGCGTATCATTGGAATCAATGCCAGTCAGTGTGTCTGTGACACCTGGCCCATTCAAAAGATACCAGATCCCATCATACCACTGAAGAGCCTTCCCTGCCGCGCCAACCGCGATAGCAGTCCCATCCGGGCCCGCTACCACATCCCATAGATCAAAGCTCATAAGATTGGTCACAGAGACTGGTGCACTGTACCCATCCGTCGTGAAAGCTGAATATGAGCCCACACCATGGCTTCCCACGACCATGAACACACCATTGGATTCCAACTGGATATCATCCACATGCCAGCCACAGAAGGTATTCCCTGCATTGTCCAAAGAATCAAAGGTGAAGTTCAGTTGTACGTCATTACCTATCCAGCCGGTAATATCTATTGCCTCTTGGTTCCAGCTGGTGACGGGTGTGCTATCACTGTCCCAGTAGGCTATCTGGTTCCAGCTGGTATCTCCTGTAGTGTTCCTGATAAGGACTTTCATTTGATCCCAACTACCGCCGTTCTCTACCTCGAACCAGTGCTGGAAACTGAGTGTGGCCTGGGTGGATATATCATTGATGTGCTTGGCCGGGGAGACCATGCTGGCCTTTGTGATTGCTACATCCGAATAATCTCCTATTGTGGTGTTTCCTAACCACCAGATCATGCTCCCAGAATAGGCCGGACCATGTGCCTTTCCACTGCCAGGGGTTGGTAAAGTACTTGGATCCACACGCATCCAATTCAGGTTCCCACTCCATTTATTCAGGGTCCAGCCAATATTAGTTTCCACATCATCCAAAAAGACCCATGGCTCTACCCTGGTAACACTCTTATATTTATCATTCAACTGGCTCTTCAAAACCACCCAATTATCATTGTCTGGCTCGTATCTATAAATGTAGCCATTGGTGGAATCATTGCCAACTGCAACGGCAATATTCTCATCAGAATGCCATGCGACATCATTTAACTGGGGGGCAGGTGCGCTTGTGATATCCTCAATAGGATCCATACCGACATCTTCGGCGCTGGTCATAAATGATAATCCAGAAAATATACTGGCTAACATTATCATTGCTAAGCCCAAAGCTACAATTCGCTTGTTCAACATGTGCCTCACTCCCCTGTAATTTAGAGAATAAGGCTTGTATGTTGCTTAGTATAGTTATACTGTTTGGATAAAGGTTATATATAATGGGTAAAAACTAAGTAATCACAATCGGATATGAAGTATCCGATTGTGCGATGAGCTGATTTTGCCATTCACGATGATGAGAATCACCTATCAATAGTATCCTATCGTGAAAGTGATGGTCGTCTCATACATTCCTTCTGGAGTGGCAGCCGGGACATCGATATACCATTGTATCTGGGTTGCTTCGAAATTATTGAAATCCGAGCCCCATGGCCCATGGGCCGAGGTACCATTCATCGGGGCCGGCATACTCCAATATTGGGCTGCAAGGGACGCGTTCCCCCATACACCGACCTCGGTGTCCGCACCTAGGATATATTGAGCCGTGCCGTTCATCTGAGAATTGGTATCATTGGCCAGGGTGCTTACTATATTGGCACTCACTTCTGTCGCAATTATTGTGCCTCCGCCTCCCATCCTCTCCAGGTCACTTATCGAGACATTGAGGTAGTGCGGGATATTTGCAGAATAATTGATGAAACTATGAGGGGCCAGTGCATAGCCATTTGTTCCAGGGGGGGCATTGCCAGTTGGGTTGCCCAATACCGAGATATTGGTAAATCTATAGACTCCGAACTCTTCCAGGCTCTCATTGAGTGCCGTTGGGTAGACCTGATCATATATCTGGAACCTGAAATCCCAGGAATTCGGATCATTGAGGGCCAGGTTCTGATCATTAATATTTCCCGCAGCCAAATTGGCGAAATTATCGCCATCAGCGGCCCGGGTCTGATTATTGAAGGTGATATTGAAGTACATGTGCCATGTGAAGCCATCCACCCCGTAGCCAGTGGGGTCTATCCACCAGCTGTCCAGAAGGAATTCATCGGTGCCTGGACTTCCAACCGGATACACCATATTGGCGGTTCCCTGTGTTGGAACACCAGATAAACCCTCTTCCCACAATATGCTGAACTGTCTGGTACGGTTCTCCGCCGTGGCCCAGGTAGGTTCTGGCGCGGAGTTAAGTCCGACCTTCCCCTCATCATACCATCCCCAGAGGCTCACCCGGATATCATTGGCATTGTCCCAGAACTTGTCCACCCCTCCAACCGAGTAATTCAATTCAGTGTAGAAGGTGTAGGTGTTCTGAACATCCACTCTGGAATTGAGAAGCGAAGTTTCTCCGGCATCACTGGCATCCCACATATCGATGTCGAAGACATGTGGCTGTTCCGTGAGAACTGTTAATTTGGTATTGATATCAAAGGCATTGAGGTTCAATTGACTTACACTACCAGCTCCTATTACCAATCCTATGGTCGGACTGCTTGGGGGTCGGTAATCCACACAATAGTATTGTTCCCCATTAACTCCATGGATCATGGTCAGTTCACTGCCTGGTGCGCTGAACTGAAAGATGTAACCCAGGTTGAAGGTTGAATTGTATCCCACTATAGTGGCGACCTTCCAGGAATGCTCCTCGAAGGCAATGTCTGCCAGATCAATGCCGGGCAGTTTAGCCCCACTCATTGAAGGTCCGGGTGCATCAAAGGGCATAATCAATGTCAAATTGCTTTCCCCAACCAATAATGCATAATTTCCTCCACCGAATTTGGCGGGGTCATTGTTCCATGCTATGGACTTGAAGATGGGATATCGGGTCATATTGGCAACTGTATCGTAATCATGATGCCATGCTGGTATGGTATCCACGGTCGATACAGGGTCTGTGTAGGCTATTGCTCCTCCGCCACCATTTCCCCCTGCCAGGTAGAATCGCTTATTCTCTGCCTCGAAATCCACGGTCTCATAATCCCAGCCCCCAGTATCAGCATCACTTACCTGATACCAGGAATCATCGCTCAGCCTGAAGAAACGAACATAGTCATTGGGTCCCACGACCAGCATATTGCCCCAGCAATCTACTTTGATGTCTTTTAGATCTTGCGAGGGCCAGTCATTGTTCTTTGAGATCTCGTAGAATTGAGGGTCTCCTGGGTTTGTGTATAGAGCGGCTGACTGGCTGGCATCTGGATTTGTCCCAACTGCACCGAACTTACTGGCATTGTGATCGTAATCCACACCAAAGAGTTCTCTAGCCGAGTAATTGTACCAGCAGAAGAGATTGGTACCAACAGGAACTGGTAAAAAAGTATTGATGATCCCGGTCACTGGGTCAAAGGTGTAATCCACTCCCTCATCGATCTCTGTGAATACACCATCTTCATAGAAGAATGTGTAATTATAAACTGGCACATTCAAAATATTGAAAGGTCCTTGGTTCGCACCATCACTCGGTCCGTACACGAATTCTCCTCCCACTTCGATGCAATAGGGAGCCAGCCCCACCCATGTATCGTTCTTCGGATAGTACCAGAAGGCATTGGACCCACCAGTATCATTGGACCCAACTGCCATTGCCATGGAGCCATTCGTGTTCCATGCCACATCATTGATCTTGACACCGTTAGGAAGCGATGCGAGATTTGAGATTATATCTCCACCCACATCGAGAGAACTCACATTCTGAGACACTATCGCAATACTGGCACACATTATAGAGGCGACAAGCAATATGCTGATCACCTGCTTTGGAACATTCATATAGATTCCTCCACAAAGCTCCTCCACCCCGAGCTTATAATATACGCATGTATTACAACAATGCATATTTATAAATTATGCTGTTAGCATTGCTACTTGTTATATTTATTGTATTAAATATATGTGGCCAGATAATTATTAACGATCATAAAATTACAATATTCTAGGATACACAATAAATCCTACATCTAGGTTACATGAATCGGCTTCGCATATAAGCGCAAGGCGTGATC
>JAGLQE010000095.1 GCA_023137005.1 Thermoplasmata archaeon | reverse complement strand
CTACCTGTGGCCATCCTTACAGACAGATACAATGCCGCTGGCAATAATATTCTCGTCAATGATAATGGAGCACTGGTACATCCTTCATTCAATGATGCCACCCTTGAAATGATCTCCAAGACATTGGACGTTCCAGCTAAGAGAGGAACAGTAGCTGGCTTCCATACCGTGGGTTCAGCAGCCGTCGCCACCAATAAGGCCGCCATCTGCCATCCTCATACCACCGAGAAGGAAATAGAGGTCATGGAGGAAATATTACAGGTCGAGGTCTCGCTATGCACGGCCAATTACGGATCCGGATTATTAGGAGCCTGCATGATGGCAAATACAAAAGGCGCGATACTGGGCGAAGAATCCACTCCCATCGAGATGGGAAAGGTGGAAGAAGGCCTGAAGCTGTACTGAAGTGCCTTCCCTTTATTCTGATTTTATTTCTATAATTCGAATTATTGTAAATTCGGGTCATGCCCGGACCGTGGGTTTGTCCGTATCTACAGGCTGAACATCCAGATCTCTTGTTCTTCCGGCATGTCCTCGACACCGAACTCGATCTCATTTCCCACCTTGACAAGTTCCTGACCAGTTATTCCATCGAGGAAACCGTCTATTGGCGCGATGGAAAGGGAAAGACCTCCAACACGGTAATGCATCGGGATTATGACCTTGGGCTTGATCAAGTTGATGACCTCCCAGGCTCCATCCGCATCGACAGTGAATGTTCCACCAACCGGGCAAAAGAGAATATCGATATCACCTATGGCCTTGACCTGTTCCTCATCCAGAGGCTCTCCCAGATCTCCCAGGTGACATATCTTCATCCCATTCATTTCGAAAATAAAGATGATATTGGGGCCTCGCTTCTCTCCCTTGACCTCATCATGGAAGCTGTTCACCCCGTGTATGCGAATGCCTTTTATCTCTATAGGGTCCGCGGTGCTTATGACCGTCTTATCCTGCCCCTGTATTATGCGGGCGCAATTATGGTCAAAGTGGTCATGGCTCTGTAATACAATGTCCGCAGACACATCCGGCGGCCTGATACCTATTGATTTGCCATCGTGGGCGTCTGTCACTATCGTGGTCCCATTGGATACCTCAAAACATGAGTGTCCGTGCCATCTGATAAACATCTTATTCCTCTCCCTTGAAACTGATTAGATGATCATTGTGTTCAATATATTTAGTTTTACCTTTGATTTATGAGTTTCAGCCCATCGTGTCCCATAGTGGTGAGCGCCAGGCCTTATCCAGGTCCTCTATCTCAGCATCTATGATCTTCTGACCCTTGTGGCTTATTACAAGGGACTTACCGGATGTGACACCCAATTTTGTCAAAGGAATACCTTCCATAACAGTTTCTAGATCATCCTCAGAACCCCTGACGACCTCTACCAGCCATCTGGTATTTGATTCAGAGTATAGTTCAACACTGATATCTGCGCCATTGTCCGGGATGTCAAGGTCTGCCCCGATCCCTCCTCCAATGCACATCTCGGAGATAGTGACCGCCAATCCCCCATCGGATATATCATGGCATGAAAGTATGAAACCCTGGTCCATGGCTCCCAGAACCTTGTCGATGGATGCCTGCAGATGTAGAATGTCCACATCAGGTGCATTGGACGAAAAACCATCATACTTGCGATAGAGAAGTGAAGCCCCCATCTCGTCCTTGGTCTGGCCGATGAGGTAAATGGAATTTCCTGCGGACTTGATATCCGACGTGATGCTCTTTCTGATATCCGGGACCTTGCCCACACCCATTACTGTCACGGTTGGTAGTATACTGCCCTGTGCGGTCTCATTGTAGAAACTTACATTGCCTGATGGGATCGGCAGATCAAGTGCTCCAGCCACCTCGCCCAGGCCTTTCACGGCCTCGTGGAACTCGCCCAGTCTCTCTGGTATCTCCGGGTTCCCGAAGTTCAGGCAATTGGAAAGGGAGTGAGGTCTTCCGCCAACAGCAACTATGTTCCTGCACATCTCGTCCATCACGCTTCTTCCGCCTTTCAGGGGATCGATCGATGTCAACCAGGGATTGGCAGCCACCGCGATAGCGAGACCTTGCCAGGAATCCGCCACTGGCTTCATCACCGAGGCATCCCCATGGGTGCTGTGTCTTATGTCTCCCTGAAGTGGCTTTATGGCTGTTGAGCCTCTCACCTCATGGTCATACTGTCTGATGACCCAGTCCCTGGAGCACACATTGGTATCCGAGAGCAGGTCGGTGAGTATCTTATTATTGTCATCGGGAAGTGCTGGAGCCTTATCCTGGCCTTTCTGTCCAGGTTTTTCGATGGTTCTCGGGCGGCAGTACTCGGGGCCTCCGGTCAGGAATTCCAATCCAACTTCCAATATGGTGGTTCCATCGAAGAACACTCTGGCGATCTTCTCGGGTATCACCTTGCCGATTATTGTCGCTGGGACATCATAGAGCTTGAAGACCTGCAATACCTTGTCAATATTATCATCAGTGACAGCCAGCATCATTCTCTCCTGGGATTCTGAGACCCATATCTCCCAGGGTAATAGGCCATCTTCCTTCAGGGGAACACGGTCAAGATAAACATCCACGCCATAGCCTGCCGCAAGTGCCAGCTCGCCGCAAACGCAGGATAGACCACCTCCACCAAGGTCCTTCATTCCAGTTATTAGCTTTTTCCGGCCAACGTCCAGGACCGCGTGGATAAGAGGTTCCTTCATGATGGGGTCGCCCAATTGGACCGCGCCCCTTGATTCTGTCTCGGACTTGTCGGTCAGGACCGCTGAAGCAAATGTCACACCGTGAATTCCATCACGGCCAGTGTGTCCACCCACCAGGATGAGATTATCTCCCACGCCTCCAACCTTGTTCTCGTAAAGATCGTCCTTCCGGGCTATTCCAACACAGCCGACATTGACAAGGCAATTACCCAGGTACGAATCATCGAAGAATATACCACCGCTGACGGTGGGTATTCCTATTCTATTTCCATAATCACGAATACCCGATACCACTCCGCCCAATAGGTATGTCGGATGCTTGGTTCCCTTGGGTAATTCATCATGTGGATAATCCAGGTTCCCGAAGTAAAGTGGATCGATAAGAGCTATGGGCTGGCAACCCATGCAGAGTACGTCTCTAACTATTCCTCCAATGCCCGTGGCAGCTCCTCCATAGGGCTCCACCGCACTGGGGTGATTGTGGGATTCTATCCTAAGGGAGTAGGCATGGTCATCATCGAATTCCATGACACCGGCATCTCCCCTGTCAATGACCTGGGCATTGTCGATACCGAAGACAAAGTCCCGCAATATGGTCTTCGAGCTCTTGTAGCAGCAATGTTCTGACCAGGCCTGGCCAAGGGATTGCAGCTCGACATCGCTCGGGTTCCTTCCCATATCTGCAAAATGGTCTTTTATCCTCTTGAGCTCGTCCAGGCTGAGACCTGTTCCACTCTCTATTCCCAGAGCGACCAGATCATCATCACTTGCCTGGTCCAGTAATACCTCGAAAAAAGGAAAGCTAGCTTCCAATTTCTTGTAAAGGTGATCGGCACTCAAGCCTACACCTCTTTGATGTTTATCTCAGGAATGTGAATAACAGGATTGGATAGGAGTTTGACACACATGTCTTCCACCATTTCACGTGCCTCGTCTGCCGAGCCAGCATCTATCTTTATGGTGAAAAATTTAGAGGTCTTGACCTCTAAAACCTTGTCAAAACCCAGTAGGTCCAGTGCTTTCTTGGTATTTTTCCCCTCGGGATCGGCCACACCTTTCTTGAGCTCCACTCTTACTTCTGCCTCGAACATAGTCTCACCGAGGAAGGTGATGATAACGGCATATTAATTATTACCGAGTGAGCAGGTTGAATCTCAGCAAGCTGAGCTTTCAGAATCTCGATAAATCGAGTTTCCCCGAGTTTTCTTTTTTAGTTGTGGATTTCTTGAAATCCATGCAACTATTTTCCAAACTTGTTTGGTCGGGATTGGAAACCTTGTTCTTTTGGAACCCGAGCCAGCGCAGTGAGTGTAAAAGAAAAGGCTGGCGGTGGAAGAAGAGTTGTTGAGCCGCCAGTTGGGGATCCAGTCCCACGGATATGCTAGTTCTGATAAACTCACTTCACCTTCGAGAGCATGAAGAACCACTTCTTCCTGTAATCTTCTACAATATGTGGTTTTGCTCCATCATCCAGGGCCTTGATCAGGGTCATCTCGATGAAGTTCAGAATATTTTCCGGTGTAGGGTCATCCTTTGAAAATCCCAGTCTCTCTATTGTTTCCTGAAGTATCTGGGTGGATCTTTCCATGGACCTCATGATCTGTGGAAGGTCAGTGATTATCATATCCATTATCGAACGAGGAGTATTACGATCGGAGGAAGCGTATATCCCCTCGGCTACCATACTCTCCATCTGCCTGTTAAGAGGATCGAAGGCAGGATGTTCTTCCATCATACCCAGTACCAGGCTGTCAAAGCCCTTCTCCACATTGATCCCTGTCTTCGCGCTGGTCAGAAGCCAGCCTCCACAACCGCTCTCCATCCGGGTCTCAAGTGACCGGCAGTATTTGGTCTCCAGGGCTTTCAGCTCATCTATGGTCTCCAGGATATCGGCCTTGTCCTCTATCAGATCGTTCTTATTCCCTGCAAAGAGTATGGTGGGCAGTACTCCGCCACTCACATCCTTCAGGAGAGGTATCCAGTATTCTTCCAGACCCTTCAGGGTCTCGGGCTTGGTAAGGTCCACCACGAGGATGGCGCCATTCACTCCGGCGATATGTCTGGACTGGGTGGATTCGAAACCCTGGCTCCCGATTATATCCCAGACCATGAGCTTGACCTCCCAATCCTCATCCTTGAACTTGGTAGGTATGATCTTCTTTGAGACCTTGGCTCCTATAGTGGAGATATAATCATCATCAAAACTATCCTCAACGAATCTCCGTATAAGGCTGGTCTTTCCAACTGCGGAATCCCCGAGAAGGACAACTTTTTTCATGATCACTTCTGCTGGCATCTTTCTTACCCCATCTTGGTTAAGGGTTCCAGCCATTTCTTCCTGAACTCCTCGATATTCTCCTGTGTGGCCCCTTCTTTGGAGGCATGGAATAGAACACAGTCCACAAAATTACGCACATCTTTGGGCTTTGGAAGTTCCTTGGAAAAACCAAGCCTGGCTATACACATCTCAAGTATCTCGGTGGCTTTGGTTGTGGACTTGACCAGGTGGGGAAGCTCTATGACGATCAGGTCCATTACCGAACGGGTGGTGGCTCGCTCGTCTGATTCATATATGCTCTTGGCTTTGGCGACCCCTATCTGCCGGTGCAGGGGATCGAGATATGGATTGGCAGCCAGCATGCTCAGGGCAAGGAACTCGAAACCATCATTGACATGCTCCCCGGTCTTTGCACTGGTCAATATTGAACCACCATAACCACCCCCTACTCGGGATTTGAGATCATCACAGTATTTCTCCTCCAGTTCCTTAAAAAGCTGGATCATGACCTTTTCCTCCTCTGGTGATATTAGGTCCTTCTTATTACCCGTGAAGAGCATGGATGGCAATATTCCGCCTGTGACCTCTTTTAGAAGAGGTATCCAGTACTTCTCAAGGCTGTCCAGGGATCCTGAGTTGGTCAGGTCCACCATGAGGATGGCACCGTCCGAGCCAGCGATATGCTTGGCCTGTGTGGACTGGTAACCCTTGCTTCCTATGATGTCCCAGATCATGAGTTTGACCTCCACCTCTTTATTGTCAAATGCCGCGTTCACAACCTTCTTTGTGACCCTGGCCCCTATGGTGGATATATAATTGTCATCGAACTGGTTCTTGACAAAACGTCTTATCAAGCTGGTCTTGCCAACACCTGAATCTCCGAGTAAAACTATTTTCTTGATAATGACTTCCTTGCTACCCATGATCTCCCTTAAACCCTAAACCATGTTGTGATATAAAAATCATACACCTATACCATCGATCTGACAAATTGTTCAATGGATTATGACAAGTCATCATTTTTGCCAAGTAGCTACAGCCCTCTTGTCTTCTTTGAATGTTTTCGCTTGTGTTTTTCTCTGGCCAATGATCCTTCTTCCATGAAATTATTGACAATGATCTGGATACCTTTTATCTTGGATAATGTCCCATCCCAATCCCTCAAAATATCGTCGAAATCCTCATGGATCTTCAGTGAGAGTCTCTTGATATCTGTCCGCAATTCACGTGCTTCAAAGCCATTGAACAGGACGGCAATGGATATACTTCCATGATGCTCCAGCAACATGCTCAGATCACCCATTCTCAGAGATTGAAGGGTTTCTTTCTCCGAAGCATCAAAGGCCTCGCCGAGGAAGTTCTGGATAGCTGAGAGCATACCACCCACCAGGTCTGAGTCAATGGTCTCATCTCCCTCATATCGACTTGCATGGGCAAGCACTATACCACTGTCCAGGATAACAAATATCTCCTTGACCTGAGACTCCTTCCACTTGAGCTCTGGGGAAAGCCATTCCACCAGGGTCGTGCACAGATTATTGATATGATTCATGGAAAGGACAATGACCACCATGATGCTGGCACTGACGAAGATATGAAAATCATCTCCCATATCCTGAACCAAGGAAAGGATGATGACCTCCAGGATGATGAAAATAGTAACAGTGAAGATCGCCCTGGCCATGAGTATGAGACCCCGCCTGAAAAAGAGCTCGATACCAGTTACCAATTGATATTTAACTATCCCTCTGGCAGTGTTCATCAGGCCTGCGGTGATTCCTATAGCGTAGAAGAACCCCCAATCCACAGTCTGTTCGGGAGAGAGTATGAGGAATGTGGTCACCATATTGTACATCCCGACAACAAAGAAGGCCGAGAGCATGAACTCCATCTGGTTCTTCATGATGATGGATGATATGTCCTGGGTCTTCTTGTACAGCCGGATCCAGATGATCAAAATGAGCAGAACCCACCCTATCATGAAGGCAATGTCAATGAATTGTGATATCCTCTGGGGAAGAAGGAAGTGGGCCAGTAACTGGATGATGAGAGGAGTGAAGAGAAGGATACGTCCACTTGCCTTGGTGACTATGAAGGATTGGCTGTCCGCCCTCTGGATGAACAGGTAGATGAGCACCGGTAAGGCCAGGAGAGCGCATAGGTAGGATATGTTCAGCCAGAGATCATAACCATCAGTTCCCAGGAAGACGGCCATCATGGCCCATGAGAACAAGCCTATCGACATCAGGAGAGTGAATAAGGCAGTGGTGATCACCAGATCATTCCGTACCGCGTACTTTATGATAAAAATGAAATGAGCCAGTGCTATGAAGGAACAGAATAATAGCAGGATACTTAGCCAATTTAACATCTTACCCCTGGTCTATAAGTGTGTGTAAATAGAACATTAGCTAATAATGATTTGCTGAACAAATGATGGCGCCATCATTGTTTTATAGCCACCAGCTTGAGGCTCGTGACAGGCATCCCATTGTATTGTTGTCTAGATATTTCCTTATTATAATCAGTTGACCGAATTGTGAAGCCCGCATCCTTGACCAGGCCCAGGTAATCATCCAGAAGAACAGCACCAGCCACACATCCCACATAAAGCTCGTAATTCTCTTTATGTTCCTGAGCCAGTTCTTCGGTGAGAACGATATCCGATATATACAGTCTGCCTCCAGTCTTGAGTATTCGATAAGCATCTTTGAATACAGCATTTTTGTCGGGAGCCAGATTGATCACGCAGTTGCTGATTATCACATCAACTGAATTATCGTCAACCGGCATAGCATCGATGAAGCCCTTGCGGAATTCGACATTGGTTATATTGTATCTCTCTGCAGTTTCAGTGGCACGAGCCAGCATCTCTGGTGTCATGTCAATGCCAATGACCTTTCCGCCACTCCCTACCTTTTTGGAAGCAAGGAAGCAGTCGATACCCGCGCCCGAGCCCAGGTCCACAACGACCTCTCCCTCGCGTATCTCTCCAAGAGCGGTGGGGTTTCCGCATCCGAGGCCCAAATTCGCCTCTGGAACATTGGCCAGCTCCTCGTCGGAATAGCCAACTTGCTTTGCAATTGTCTCGGCATCCAGATCATCGCCTGAGCCACAGCATGAAGTGCCGCAATCACAGGGATCGTCCTTGCTGGCTATCTGTCCGTAATGGTCTTTCACTGCCTTTATGATGATCTTCTTTTTTTCCATGCTATCATATGGTAATTAACGATTGCATAGATATCTCTTTTGCCTAAATGGTGGTATAAAATATAGATGAAAATAGAGTAAATGTTGAGGAGCCTGTTTTGATGGCTCCTCATTTGTTCATATAAGATGATCTCAGATCAAGGATGTTCAGCCGAAGCTAATCATCGTCATCATCATCATCGTCGTCTTCATCTTTCTTCTTGCTGATCTGTCCGCTGTTCTCCAGACACTTGGCCATCACTACCCCGTATATCTCTTCGGGTGCGGAGATTTTCCCATAATTGTTGAAGGCCTTTATCTTCTCCTTCAGCAATTTTGCATCCACATCGTCATTGAATTCCAGGTGTCCAGTCTGGATGAATTCCAATGGCTCGTCCAGTGCTTCCAGCATGGAATTGTCTATCTCCGTGTGGCCTGAATAGAGCCTCCATCCTTCCTTGTAGGGTATGGTCACTCCCACATTGGACTTTATCTT
>JAGLQE010000094.1 GCA_023137005.1 Thermoplasmata archaeon | reverse complement strand
GATCTCGAGCTTTTTGCTGCTGCTCCGATCACAACATCAATTCGCTGCGAGATCAGGACCACACACTGGGAGGCCACAGAATGGGTTCCAGATGATAATAATGGCTGGATCACCTATGAAGGAGATACTCAAACACTGACAACATCTCCCACCTGGTATCAAATTTCATTCTCGACCCCTGCAGTATTAACAGCCGGAGAAACCTATGCAATAGTGCTTGTCTGGCAGGGTGATGATTATCGCTGGAGCTGCCTTGGAAACTATGCGAACGGGGATGGATTTTTCACAGCCGATGGAGGAACCACATGGAGCTCCAATGGTGGAGAAAGCTTTGGTTTCCGCACACATATGGAAGCACCTAACAATGAACTTTCAAAAGTAGCGTGGCACGAATCCGGGGACTTCGCATTTGCAGTCACTGGCTCTGATAACAATGTGTATAGATTTACCAGACAGACCGGAACATGGTCTTTGGAACATACCACTGGCACAGCTCTTGATCATTTCAAGGATATTGTTTACGATGATGTAACAGACATGTTCTATCTGGTCGGTGAATCAAATTCCTGGCCCTTCGCATACACATGGGATGGGACCAATGGTTTTGTTGATCGGAACAGCCCACCGACCATGGGCGCATTTTACGGTGTCGAGGTCTGCAATGGCTATAATGATGGGAGTTGGAACTATGCGTTCATGGCAGTTGGCGAGACCACTGGGGGTGGAGGATACGCCGCCTACTGGAGTTTTGATAATCCTTCCAATGGTGGATGGATAGAAGCCTATTCTGGACTTGACAATGATGAGGTATTGACAGATGTGGCCTGGGATTACCAATATGTTGGTACATATTATGCCGTGGGCTACAACACTGCGACTTCTGAGGGGGTCGTGTATTCCTATGATAACCCAGGTGACATAACAGCCACCAATATCGTCGCGGCCAATTCATCCGTCGGAATGCTCAATGCCATTGACTGGTGCCCGGATCATGCGACAAACAATTATGGATTGATCGTTGGAAATTATTACGCTGGAGCAGATGCAAATATCTGGAAGTTCGAGTCTGGAACCTTGAAGGCCTTGGCGAAGGAATTGGGTAACTTCAATGACGTGGATTGGCATCCTGATGGCTCATTAGCTGTCCTTGTAGGAGATCATGGGATAGATGGGATCATGTACCAGCATATTGCCGGGACAGACACTGTTGTGGATCTTTCAGATGGCCTT
>JAGLQE010000093.1 GCA_023137005.1 Thermoplasmata archaeon | reverse complement strand
AACATTGGGAACAGTAATGAAATTAGCAATAATAACAAATTACTGGATCGGGTCTGACGGGGGCGGTGTTCGAGAATACACAAAGAATCTTGTGTCGCATTTGAAACAAAAGAATGTGGACGTAATAGTGTTATTTAGGAAGGGGGTGGATGCAAGTAATCACAAGCTTCCAGAAAGCAAGAGCGAATTCAAATCAGAAGCAAAAAAGATTCTTATGAAAGAGAAGCCCGACGCTATCCTGTGTTTGGGTGGCTGGTTCACAGAGCTTCCAGCTATATCTTACAAAAAAGAGTTTAAGAACACAAAAATATTAGCTTTGTTCCTAAGCAATTTTGACTCAAGCTTACCATTGCACAAGAGGATGCTCAATAACCGTATCTTGAACCAATTTGATAAGGTGGGCTTTGTTAGCAAAGGTCTGGAGGACAATGTAAAGAACGTAGCCCAGCTAACTATCAGATCAGAAACATTCGTGCTTTATCCTGGCATTGAAGTAGAACACCCAACAGAACAAATGGTAAATGAATTTAAAGATAAATTTGGCATAACCAATGAAGATATCATCCTCTTAGGTTCTGGTCTCACAGCAGTCCATGTCAAGAAAGAAGGAGCGAAAATATTGATCAAGGCATTATCTAAAATTGTCAGAGATCATCCTAATGTCAAGCTCATTCTTACAAGAAATGGGCAATTTTCAGATGAGCTAAAAGAATATGCTGTCAAAGAGGGTATGAAAGATCATATTATTTTTACCGAAGATCTATCCAATCCTTATCCAGCTATCGTGGCATCAGATATTTACACACACATAACTTTGGGCGATGGATTGCCTCTTTCATTACTTGAGGCAATGGCTTTTGGTAAGCCTATTGTTGCCAGCAATATTGGGGGGATTCCAGAGGCAATTGCCAATGGCCAGGATGGGATTATTGTGAACAACGATGTTGATGAGGTAATAATAGCAATCAATACCCTTATAGAAGATAAGGAACTTGGAATTAAGTATGGAGAATCTTCGAAAAGAGTAGCACATGAAAAATTCAAGTGGGAGAAAACAGCTGACTTTCTTATTCAGATTTGCAATGCTAATGAATGAGATGGCATATTATCATTGATCGATTGTGTATACATTAGTTCCCTCATTGGAATAAATCAAATAAACATTATCAATCCCCAGGATCTTCCTATTCATATGTTGCATCTCTGGAGGTATGAGAATATATTTCACATCAAGATTTGTAAGATAATCTATTAATTGCCTATTATTGTCAATTGTAAACAACCCTCCGTAAATCACATAGTTCATCTGTCCTAATCCACGCGCTTCCTGCGTGGCATAACCCGAGCTAGCAACTACATCATTAGGTGATATCATTTCATTTGTCCATGACATCCCTCCAATCTTATCCGGTGGTATTGGTGGATTAACAAATAATGAAGAATATACGATCAATATCATGGATGCTCCAAATGATAGTACGATTACTTTTTTCAATTGTTTATTAAATCTCTTATCTGTTAATAAATGATATCCACCCCACGCAGCAATGAAAAATACAAAAGGAGATATGTAAAAATATATCCTCTGAACTTTCACATCAAAAAGTGCATCCTGAACCACAAAAGCGAAAAGTATGGTCAATAAAATTCCTATGCTGAGTGATAAAAAAAGGTTATTCCTGTTTGATTTAAAGTAGAGATAAATACTCGGAATTAGTAATAGTAAAGGTAGAATATTCCAATGCCAGACATATAATATTTGTTTTATTATTAGAGACGTATAATCGTTATGGGCCATGGTACTTAAGCTTCCCCATAAAGACACAAAGCTACCTGGGGATATTGGTATGGAGAAACCATTGCTGAATATGAACCAGATTATCAGAAATATTAAAAAAATAGGCAACAATGAGACGAAAAATAAAAATTTAATAGGAGGGATGTTTTTCTTCATGATTGGCTCATATAGTCTGAAGAATTTTTTTCCCATGATAGGCAATGAGAAAAATGAAATAATTGACACTGTAAATAATATTACAAGTCCTAAAAATGATGATTTAGTAATATTGAATCCACTTAATTCATCCAATCCTGTTGGTAATATTCCTCCAAGGGTCATGGTATCTTGAATAGGGAGGTTGGCCCAGAATATCATGGATATTGCAATACCCAAAAACACAGACATCATCAGTGGGTAATGAAAGAACTCAAGGAAGCGCTTCCTGTTCTTTGTGAATAATAATGGTGCAATAGCAATGAATGGGAACATCAGGATCAAGGCACCTAGGCTGGCCCTGTGAGTTATGAATATGGCTCCGAAAAACAATGCTGCTAATACAACTTTTGTTGTATGATCTGGTAATACAAGCAAAACAAGGAATGCTAGTAGCATCATTAGCACGGCAAGGGTTGAGGCCAGAGGCAGTGTTGGCCCCAGCATATTGGAACCAGATATGAAACAGGCGCCCATGAAAGCAGCTATGAGTCCTGGTCCGCTGCCCAATAATTTTCTAGATGTAAGGTACAATAATAAACAAAAGAAAGGTGCAAACATTAATGATATTAAGGAAGGTAGATAATACCCAATATCGCCCAATTCTTTCATAGAAAATAATAATAATGGAAAGCCTGGGGGATAGAATTTCGATTCCCCATCTATCCTCTGGAGGTTTGTCCAATCTGTTTCAAAATTAATGTAGCCTTCAGCATCAAACTGCTGCATACGTATTGCGTGTGACCAATAATCGACTGAAGTGACTGTTTCGTAGGGCTGATGGTAGAATACGGGCAATAACATTATCAATATTGAAAAGAATAAGATTGCTGTTAGTGCCAATAATTCTGTTCGTTTTCTCATCTTTTATTGCCTCTTTCTGCATTCTTATTCTTTTTTTCTATATTAGATTTTGGATTTTGTAAGATATTGGTATAGATTTGCATTATCTGGCTAGCTATTTTATCCCATGTAAATTCCATAGATGTTTTAATAATGTAATTTTCATCCCAATCTTTGTTGGATGCGTTTAGAATAGCTGTGGACAATTGACCAGAATCGCCTGGTGAAACCACAGTACCAAGCTTTTCCTCATTGATGATATCCGGAATGCCACCTACAGAGGTTCCTATTACTGGTTTTCCAGAGGCTTGCGCCTCAAAGAGCACGGTTGGCACCCCCTCATTAAGACTAGGTAAAACTATGATATCCGATGCCCCCATCCAAAACGGTATTTGTTTATGTGGCTTTGAGCCAGTTAAAATAAAATAGTCATCAAGGCCGAATTCTTCGATACTGTTTTCCAAGGGTTTTCTTTCTGGCCCTTCGCCTGTGATCACAAAAACAATATCCTTTCTTTCTTTGATTATGTCTTTAGCTGCCTCGATCAGATAAATATGGCCCTTGACAGGCAATAAATTACCTATGGATATTACTATCTTTTTATCAATTGGTAAACCTAGTTTTATTCTGCATTCTTTTTTATCCATGTGTTTGAACTTTTTCGGATCATATCCATTTTGGATAATACTAATTTTTTCAGGCGACGCATTGAGTTTATTGATCAGGATATCCTTGTTATTCTGGCTGACTGTTATGATGTGATCTGCACTAGTTAGAACATTTTTCACCACATCATTATAATAATCGTCTCTAAAAGGTAGATCATAAACATCATATCCGTGTGCTGTTAGAATAAATGGTTTCCTTAGATGTTTTTTAAGCTCCATAGCTATGTACCCTGAAGGCCATGTGAAATGAGCATGGATTATATCTGGATCGAAATTAATTTTATCAAGTATCTTAACTACGCTTTTGTATCCTGCCTTGCCTTTTTTTTGTTTCGATGTCTTTGATGGAAGAACTATATCCTTTGTAAAATACACCTCAACATTGCCATATTTGTAATCCTCTGCCAATGAATCTCTTTTCCTCTTAGGTTCCAATTTTTTTGATAGTACCTTTGGGGTATAAGGTGTAGTGGAGATCACAACGACCTTTTCAAAATAGTTTTTTAATTCCTCAATTTGAGAATATACAAACACACTACTAACTGAATCATGAGGGTGTGGATATCTTGAAGTAATTATCAGTAAGTTTTTCATCAAGATCCCTCATAGATATTTTCTTCCATTCTCCAACCTCATTTTTATATGATATTAGATACATTATTTAAATTTGTTCTGATAGTCTGGGTCTTCTTTCATAATTTTATTAATATCTAGATGATTTTTCATCAACCAAACCATGAATGATGTTACATCTATTTTTTCATTTAGTAGTATATCTTTTTTATCATTCCATGCTGTTTTTTCTGTTTGAAAGATAGATCTTATGTCTTCGATGATCTTCTTCACACTCTCTTTATTTGGACTATATTGGAATACTAGACCATAACTTTCTTGGTCATCCATGTATCCAAGCTTCAGGTTATTCGTGTATATGGCAGGCACTCCCATCACCGCCCCCTCGCTCGCCATCGTCGCCCCCTCCCCCACATACAGGGCCGCGTAGTACAGCGCGTCATGTATCCTGTGGGCGGGAATCTTTATCTGGTACTTCCTGAACTCCTCCGGCATTTCTCCCTCTGATGTGATAATTGGAGTGGCATACTTCTCGATCTCCTTGACCAATTGGATCTTGTCTTCCAGGCTGAATCCAGTCTCTCCAATATCATGGCTGGCCTCCCACGAGACGAATCTCACGATAACGAACTTCTCATCCTTTCCAATTCCCAGCTCATCCAGCACACCAGGGTCGGGAGTGAAATACTTCGGATGCAGATATGCCAGCTCATGGTATCCGTCATATCTCACATGCTTCTCGCCATGATCTGAAAGGTAAGCCTCGGGTGTGACAATTAGATCTGTAAAAGGAAAGGTCATCTTCTGCGCGGATCGGGCATGCTCGGTGTCCGTGAAAGTAATTGACTTGGCCCCGATCAATCGGGAAACCTGTGCCGTGTAGGGATTGAGGATCCCACACATGATATCGGGTTTGAACTTCCTGGCTATCTTTAACATTTTAAAATCAGTACTGATCATCCCGAGGCCTTTCTTCAGGGTCCCAACACTTCCAGCCCCCCTGTTCGTGTATTTCAGGCCATAGGCATCCAGTAACTGCAATGTGACATCCTTATCCCTCGCAGTTATCCTGACCTCATGACCCAGTCTCTCCAATTCCCATATCGCGTTCTTGAAGAAATGCACATGGGCAGGATGGCCCATATCGATCATCACCCTCATCCAGTTTACACCTATAATATTATAAACTATACCTATATATAAAACAATCGCGCGGATTATCTCTTACTAACGATCCCAATAACATCCCTGATGAACTTCGCGGCCAGAGCCGATGTATTGCCATTGTCGAAAGGCGGGTTGACCTCCACGACATCGAAGCCAACCAAGCGATCTGCAAAGTGCCTGAT
>JAGLQE010000092.1 GCA_023137005.1 Thermoplasmata archaeon | reverse complement strand
AGAAGTGAAGAAAGACGCTCCGGCTCCTGAGCCAGCCAAGGAAGAACCTAAGAAGGAGACTCCAAAAGCTGAGGAAGTCAAGAAAGAGGCTCCAGCTAAGGAAACCAAAGAAGAGCCAGCTCCTCCAAAGCCCGAAGCTCCAGCCAAGCCTGATGCCAAGCCAGCTGAAGAGTCCAAATCGAAGCCAAAGGCCGAGGAAAAACCTGCAAAGGATGAACCAAAGGAGGTCAAAGAATGACCAAATGGGCACTAGCACACATATACGCATCTTACAACAATATATTGATAACATTGACCGACCCCACTGGCGCCGAGACAATAACCAAATGTACTGGCGGCATGGTGGTCAAGTCACAGAAGGATGAATCATCTCCATATGCGGCAATGAAAGCAGCCGAGATGATCGCCGACGTCGCCAAGGAGCGCGGCATCGACAGCGTCCATGTTCGCGTCAGAGCACCTGGCGGTAACAAGGACCTTTCCCCCGGACCTGGAGCACAGGCAGCCATCAGGGCACTGGCCAGGGCAGGATTGAGAATTGGCAGAATAGAGGATGTGACCCCCATTCCCCATGACGGGACCAAGAAGAAGGGTGGCAGACGTGGCAGAAGGGTGTAATTAATATGGATATTAAGATCCTTGACCTTGAAGATAGCTTTATCAGATTTGCGATATCTGGTGTCGACATCAGCTTTGTGAATTCAATCAGAAGGGCATTGCTAGCCGATGTTCCGAAGATGGCCATCGAAGAGGTGGAAATTCACCTTGGAGCTATCAGTGATGAAGAGGGAAAGACCTATGAGAGCACGACTCCCCTGTTCGACGAGATAATCGCTCACAGACTGGGATTGATCCCTATTCCGACCGAACTTGACCAGCTCAACTTCAAGGAGGAATGTGACTGTGGCGGCGAAGGATGTCCCGGTTGCAGTATAATGTACTCCCTGAACAAGAGGGGACCATGCACTGTTTACTCCGGAGACCTGGAGCCATTGGGAGACGATAGCCTGAGGATCAAGGATGCTCACATACCAATTGTCAAGCTGACGGAGGATGAGGGAATACTCATCTACGCAACAGCCATCCTGGGCACGGGAAAACAACATGCCAAGTGGCAGGCCACACAGGCAGCTGGTTACAAACTCTACCCCACAGTGGAGATCGACACGAAGAAGTGTGATCATGGTGGAGCATGTATATCCATTTGTCCGGTCAATATCATTGTCAAGGAAGGCAAAAAGGTCAAGGCCACCGACATTGGAAAATGCACCATGTGCAATTCCTGTGTCGAGATATGCGAGTTGGACGCCATTAAGATCGGCCATGAGGATAACAAGTTCATATTCAGATTTGAGACTGATGGAGCACTTCTGGCAAAGGAAGCCCTCATCTACGCAACAGCCCATGTAGCAGCGGCATTCGAGGAGGTCACCGAGCTCCTGGATGTCATGAAGCCCAAGGAGTACAAGCCCATCAAGGCCGTGAAGAAGGTCTTTGAGGATGAGGATCCTGAGGCGCTACCAGAGGCCGAGGCAACAGAAGAGGAAGCTCCAGAAGAAGAGCCAGTGGAAGAAGTGGTCGAAGAGGTTGTCGAAGAAAAACCCAAGAAGAAGGCGACCAAAAAGGCTGCGAAGAAAACCACCAAGAAGGCAGCCAAGAAGAAATAAGGGCTCTCATCCAGATCACGATCACAGACGTAAAGCCGCTGTGGCTAAGGGGTATAGCGATTCATTGGTAATGAATAGGTCGTGGGTTCAATTCCCATCAGCGGCTCTTATTATTTTATTATTGTAGCTGATGTGGAATTGAACCTAGCCCGAAAGTGTTTTAACACCTTCCCCAATCCCCGACCAATGAAGACCCAAATGTCCAACTTCGATGTCGCAGCTTTTGTCAGAGAAAGCCAGGCTTATGTCGGGATGCAGGTGGAAAAGGTGTTCCAGATGTCCTACTCCGAGGTCTGGCTAAGACTTTCGGCCAAGGGCAAGAAGGCAACACTGGTCATCAAGCTGGGCAGGGCCATGTGGTTCGAGGATGAATATTTGAAGTCAGATGTGGAGCCCCCGAACTTCGCCATGCTTTTGAGGAAAAATCTTGGTAGAAAGAAATTGAATTCGATCACCCAGCATGGTTTTGATCGTATTGTGGTTCTGACATTTGGGGCAGAGATGAATATCAAGATTGTGGTGGAATTGTTTGGAAAAGGCAATATGATACTCATAGAGGGTGATAAGATAATCAAACCCCTCACATCCAAATCCTGGAGGCACAGGGATGTGAAGCCAGGGGTGGAGTTCAAGTTCCCGCCAGAGGGGGTGAATCCACTTGATCTTGACAGGGAGGATATCTCAGAGATACTGGAAGGTTCAAGCAAGGACATAGTCAGGACAATGGCCGCCCAGCTGAACCTGGGAGGAAGCTATGCCGAAGAAATTTGTGAGTTCCTTTCCATACCCAAAGATACCAAGGCCAATGAGCTGGATGAGGCAGCCCATGAGATGATATGGGAGGCATTGGTCTCAATAATTGCCGGACTGGATGATATCAAGCCGATCCTCAAATACCGTGAGGAAGAGGATCTTGACCTATTACCACATCCGCTATGCGACCATGGGGAGGATGAATCTATCACCTTCGAGACCTTCAATCAGGCCCTGAGGGAATATTTTACCTCTCTACCAGATGAGATCAAGGAAGAGGAAAAGGAATATGTCTCACCCGAGGCCCAGAGGCTGGAAAGACAGGTGGAACATCAGAATGATGCCATCGAGCTACATGAAAGAGAAATAGTTGAGTATCAGGAATTTGGGGACCTTGTATATGCGGAATATGCCAAGTACGAGCAGATACTGGCCAAGACCAGCGAAATGCTTGATTCAATGGGGTGGGCGGGTTCCAAGGCCGAGCTGGAGAAGTGGGACAAGATCATATCATTCGATCCGGCAAAAGGCTTACTGGAACTGAGCCTGGATGAGGATCTCAGCATTGTCCTTGACGTTCGAAAAAACGTCAATGACAATGCCGGTATTCAATATTACAGATCTAAGAGGGCTAGACAAAAGTTGGATGGGGCCAGGGAAGCCCTGGGTGAAACACTGACTTTGCTTGGTAAGGCCCAGAAGGAGGATGTCAAGAAGACCGAGGCTCGTAAGATGCAGCCCACCAGGCAGATGTGGTTCGACAGGTACCGGTGGTTCCAGTCCAGTGAAGGTTTTCTCGTGGTTGGGGGAAGGGATGCTAGATCCAATGACAAGGTGGTGAAGAAACATCTCAAGGATGACGGGATGTACGCCCACGCGGATATCCAGGGCGCGCCCAGCATCATCATAATGAAGGGCAAGGATGCCGGAGAGAAGACAATGCTGGAGGCCTGCGAGTTCGGTCTATGTAATTCCAAGGCCTGGAAGGCCAAGCTGGCCAGTGGCAGTTCGTATTGGGTCAAACCAAGCCAGGTGAGCAAGACAGCCCAACCAGGAGAGTTCCTGGCAAGAGGGGCATTCGTCATTCGTGGAAAGAGGAACTACCATGACAAGCTGGAAATGAAGCTGGCAATAGGTGAGGTTCTATATGAGGGAGAGAGAAAGATAATGTGCGCCCCGGTGGACGCTATCCTGGCTCACACACCTGAGATGTTCGTCATAGTTCCGGGTGATACGAATGCCAATAAGTTCGCCAAAAAGGTTGCCGCCTTCTACAATGTGCCCATCGAGGAGATAAGCCGGATCACGCCTCCAGGGGATGTGGAGATCATTAAAGAACCAGCGCCCAGAGATGTTTCTGATGAATGATCAAAAACGGTTTTTTCATATCCTATGATCGGATCAAATTATAAAACTATCCTTCGGCCCTGATATTCTCCACCATGGCCAGTGCTACATTCATCTTATCAAAGGATTCCTTGTAATCGCCCTTCTCCAGCAGGCTTTTTGACAGAGCCAGTATGTCACTTATCCGATCAACATTGTGGCCTTCCAATATCAGTTCCCTGGACATGTCGGCTATGGCGCCCAGGTTCTCATTTGCCTTGGCGACGAAGGCCTCCTCTATTTGCCTTCTTCCCTGTTTCATGAGGGCCACGGCACCGCTCAGATTTTTCTTCTTGCTCTCATTCACCCCTTGGGCTATTATCTTCTTCTGGGTAAGGACATCGATGCTCAATTCCTTGGCAAGTATCAAAAGTGGCTTGATGGCGACCGCATGGATGCTGAGGGTCTTCTTCAGGACCTTAGGGTCATTTGGATCATCAACGGGTTCAGGTGGTGCCTCCTTCTCTACTATCACTTCCTCCTGAACCTGTGCTATATCATCCGGTGAGATCCTGATCTCCTGGGCTGGCTGAATATCTGGTTCTTCAACAGGTTCGGGCATTGGCTCAATAGCTTCCTTCTCTTCCACAGGCTCCGGCTCGAGCTCAGGTTCTGCCTCCACCAATTCAATGCCCAGATCGTCTTCCTCTTCTGGTTCTTGCTCCACTTCCTCGACCACTTCTTCCACTGGCTCTGATGGAGTGCCAAGGTCCAGGTCATCGCCTAATCCATCGTCCACATCAATAATATCTGGCTCTTCCAGGATCGGCTCGGCCCCCTCCTCAACCACTTCTTCCACTGGCTCCTCTTCAGGGGCTTCCTCCACTATCTCAGCCACTACCTCAGCCACTTCCTCCTCTTCGAACACAGTTTCCTCTATGACCTCTTCCGGCTCATCTTCAGTCTCAAGGATCTCTTCAGTCTGGATATCATCTACTGGATCAGAAAGGCCAAAGCCATTTCCGATCTCCTCATAGTCATCATCTGAATCGGTCGAGGCCGATATTACATGGGAATAACATTCAGCAGCTTTCATGGGTTCGCCCATCTTGTTATAGACCTCGGCCTTGGATATCCATACATTCTGGTAGGTGGGATCCATTTCAAGGGACTTGTCAAAAGAAGCCAGTGCTTTATCGAACTCCTCCATTTTTATAAGGGTGGCTCCCCTGGCATACCACAGCTCGGCATTCGCTGGATCCTCTTTCAACTTGGTGTCATAGTAGGCCAGTGCCATGGAATCAGGGTCCCCCTCCACAACCTGGGCATGATGGTCCTTGAGGGCTGTTCCACACTCATAACATGCGACCTCATAGACACTGACAATGGTATTGCACAGGGGGCATGTGAGCTCTTCTTCTATCTGGTCCTTATCCAACTTCTTTTTCCTGATCTCCTCCAGGTCCACGTCGCGTAAGGCAGTTTTTATCTCACCAGCAGACTTCCTTCCTATGCCCTTGATCTTGACCAGTTCCATCACTGAGGCACGCTTCAATTTTCTCAGGTCATCGTAGCCAGCCTCAAGAAGTATCTTGGCCCTAAGCGGTCCGACCCCTGGAAGCTTTAGCAGATCTTCCATATGCTGATCCAGGTTGTCCAGATCGAAATCCTCATCCAGCTCAATTGGTGTATCGTCATTTCCATTCGTTTCTTCTTCTATCGTGAACTCAATGCCCTCATCCTCACGATCGTCAATATCCTCATAATCGTCCTTCGAACCGCTACCTACTCTGGAGCCGCATTCATCACAGACCTTCTCCCCCTCTGGAACCATGTTCCCACAATCTGGGCATGTGATCTCCTGGGTAATATGCTCATCGTTTGTCTCGGTTTGGTCTGGAGTGAACACTGTACCACAAACACTGCAGGCACTCTCATTATCCTTGACAGCACCTCCACAAACAGGACATTTATCTCCAGGCGACACAATTTACTGTATGGCTAATAACAATTATATACTTTTCTCTGATAACTATATAAAGATTTCCATTATTCAATTTTGAATAATGGACTTATAGGTCATAATCAAGTGCCCGAACCGGAATTCGAATCCGGGTCAAAAGCTCCGCAAGCTTTCAGGATATCCTTTGTAGGATGCATACGAAGGCGTGTGCAACGCCGAAGTAGACATCTAGCTACCCCATTCGGGCATATCGCCTTGAAATACGAACCTGTTTAAGAAGGTTGGCATCTGGGATTATATTGTCGATTTAGGAAAATGTCGGTGTATCAACCCAGCTTACCCCGTGTATACGCCAGCAATCCACCTGCGTCCCTGATGGCCAGTATCTCCTTTGGCAATGTGGGGAAATTGAATTTCTGGCCAGCGATGATGATCTCACCAGCATCGATGTCCATACTCACTTCATCTCCTTCTTTGTACGCCTGCACGGCTTCAGGACATTCGATGAGTACCAGGCCCTGATTGATGGCCGCCCTGTAGAATATCCTGGCAAAGCCCTCTGCAACGATGGCTTTGATGCCAATGGCCTTGAACCCCACAGTGGGCTGTTCACGGCTTGATCCGCATCCGAAGTTGCGGCCAGCGAATATTATATCACCCGACTGAACTCCTTTGGCAAAGTCAGCATCCAGGTCCTCCAGCATGTGAGGAAGGATCTCTTCGGCCGTACCGCAGGTGTAGGTGTACTTGCCCGGGAATAGCATATCTGTATTGATGCTGTCTCCGTATTTCCAAACCTTAGTCATCTCGAACCCCTCCTTTTTGAATCTCTAGATTCTCTCGAGTTTTTGAATGCAATCACTCCGTTCTCGCATTCAAAGTCGGGTTTTCGTATGTGAGAACTCTGTTCGC
>JAGLQE010000091.1 GCA_023137005.1 Thermoplasmata archaeon | reverse complement strand
ACCATGACCTCCTCTTCCATATCGCCTTCTTCCAGGTCAGATAATTCACCATCCATGGCAGAGACCTCGGCATCGAAGTCTTCATCCACCATCTCGGGATCTACCTCTACAAATTCGTCCTGGCCATCAGCCACATCGGCAATATCATCATCGCTATGATCATCCAGGACATCGGCCACAACGGCAATATCATCATCAGCATAACCGTTCTGACCATCGGTTACTTCGGACTCGACATCTTCGATATTGTTTCCATTAGTGGCAAAATCCTCACCACAACTGGGACAATTCAATGCATCTTCGCTTACTCCCGCTCCGCATACCGGGCAGGCGTACTCCATCTCACCGTTCTCCTCTTCTGGAATGGTAATCCCTCACTAATCTTATACGTAAAGGGTCTCAATCCTCTACGAAATCTTCAGGCCTCTCCCTAGATATAGATAATATCAGCAGTACAATACCTATCACCAATATAACTATTCCGACAGTGGCAACAAGTTTATTGACCCAGCCAAAGACCTCCCAGGAATCGTATCCTGAAGGGAAAGGTATCTTCAAAAGGTCGTGTAGATAAGAGCCAAAAGATATACCGGGTCCTCCTATGAGAACCAATAAAACACCCATGATGAAGAGACGACGATTGACCTTCTTGGCCTTTTCCGCTTCCTCATCGGTCTCGAAGGCATCCGGAGAAAAAGGCTCCCCGCACTCGGGGCACTCTATCGCATCAATGGATAGGTCCGCACCGCACATTGGGCATATGGACTGATCATCATCGGCTTCTATTTTTTCAGATAAAACCAAATTCTCCTCGTTTGACGAGATCCCTACCACCTTATCTACCATATTAACTACTCTATTATATATTTTCTGATTAATATGCCATAAATCAACTAACAATCTAACAATGATAGAAAAACTTAAACAAGGGGTGTGGTTACTGCCTCCTGTTCAATATAACCTGAAGGTATATATATGGTACAACTACACGATCAGACATTTAGGGATGCGCACCAATCGATTTTAGCCACGAGGATGAGAACGGAAGATATGCTACCCATAGCGGAGAAAATGGACGAGATAGGATTCTGGTCCATGGAAGTTTGGGGTGGGGCAACATATGATGTTCCGATAAGGTTCTTGAATGAGGACCCATGGGAGCGCCTGAGAGCACTCAGGAAAGCCATGCCAAATACCAAACTCCAGATGCTTGAGAGGGCGATGAACATTGTCGCATACTGGAATTTCCCGGATGAGGTAGTTCACAAGTTCATAGGACTGGCCAAGAAGAATGGCTGTGACTATTTCAGGATATTCGATGCACTGAATGACCTGAGGAATATGAAGACCCCGGTAGAGGCCACACTGGAAGCAGGAGGCCATGCACAGGGCTGTGTCAGTTACACTATTTCTCCAGTGCACACTGTTGAGAGATATGTTGATGACCTTATCCAACTGGACAAATGGGGATGCCAGAGTGTCTGTATCAAGGACATGGCCGGCATGATAGCACCTCAGGTTGCTTATGATATAATCAAGGGTTACAAGGACTCGGGAGCAAAGGCACCCATTGACCTTCACAGCCACTACACGAGTGGAATGACTGGCATGTCATTCTGGGCAGCCTGTGAGGCAGGTGTTGATATTCTTGACACTTCCATGTCACCGATATCCGGTGGTACTGGTGGTGTCCCGACAGAGAGCGTCGTTGCAGCACTCAAAGGCACAAAATACGATACTGGCTACGACATGCACAAGCTTATCGAGATCAGAAAATACTTCATGGAGGTCTGGCACAAGTACAGACATCTCATCAGGCAAGAGTCCATGAAAGTGGACCCATCCGTCATGGTACATCAGATACCTGGTGGAATGTTATCCAACCTGGTCAGCCAACTGGAGATGCAGGGCGCGACCGACAAGTATTATGATGTACTTGATGAAACAGCCCGCGTCCGTGAGGAGATGGGATACCCACCACTGGTCACTCCAACAAGTCAGGTTGTTGGCGTCCAGTCTGTCATGAATGTTTTATTCGGCAGATATGAGAAGATACCCAAAGAAACAAAGGATTACTGCAGAGGAATGTATGGTAGATCACCCGCACCCATAAAACCAGAGATCATGGAGAAGGTACTCGGACCTGATTGGAAGGATCAGGTAATCGATTGCAGACCAGCAGACCTTGTGGCAAAGGACATGTGGGATGTCAGGAAGAAAGAACTGGTTGAGTTGGCCCCAAGCATTGATATGACGGATGAGAACATAATGACCTACACCTTGTTCCCGGAAGTTGGACTCAAGTTCCTGAAGGGCGAGGCGATACCAGAATTCACATCCGACCAGCTACCACTTAGCAAGGACCATGATATGACAAGAGCGATGGTGAAGTCCTTCTTCCCGGAGCTGCCAGCAGTTTACATCGAGACTGAGCCCCCAGAGGCCAGGCAGGTCGCAGGACCCGCACCCATACCCACGGAGTTCAATGTCGAGGTCGATGGCGAGTTCTTCGAGGTCAAGGTGGAGCCAACAGGCGGATATGTCACATCATCTGGTGGAGCCGCAGGAGCACCATGCGCGACAGGCGGACCAGACCCCAATGCACCCGGAATGCAGAAGACCGGTTGCCAGGGAAATCTCTGGAAACTGACCGTCAAGGTCGGCGACAAGGTCAAGAAGGGCGATGTTGTAGCCATCCTTGAAGTCATGAAGATGGAGAGCAATGTGGAATCAGACTGGGACGGTGAGGTCAAGGAACTCTTCGTTGCAGAGGGTGACATGCTGGAGACCGGCGCCGTAATGATGAGAATCGAGTGAGGGATTCAAATGCTTGAGAAGGTACTGATTGCCAACCGCGGTGAAATTGCCATTCGAATAATGAGGGCATGCAAGGAACTGGGCATCCCAACCGTTGCAGTTTATTCTGACGCAGATAAAACCTCCCTTTTTGTGAGATATGCAGATGAGAAGGTCCACATAGGGCCAGCTCCCTCTGCAGAGAGCTATCTTGTCAAGGAAAAGATTATTGAAGCTGCACTGGACACCGGAGCAGATGGAATTCATCCAGGCTACGGTTTCATGGCAGAGAATTTTGACTTTGCCCAGATGTGCGCAGATAATAATATAGAATTCATTGGCCCGCCAGTGGATGCCATGAAGCTAATGTGCTCCAAGATTGATTCCAAGAAGAGCATGATCAAGGCAGGCGTAA
>JAGLQE010000090.1 GCA_023137005.1 Thermoplasmata archaeon | reverse complement strand
TCAGTTGACGCAGACTGGGGGTTCTGTTTTGCCAGTGATGTGAGTGACAAGATGTGCCAGTAGAAAAATTACCCCTCGCATGTTTTGGCGAGGGGCGTAATCTAGCCCCGCCAGGAGTCCAACGAGGGGCGGGGTCCTTATCCTCCACCCATTTAACAAATGGACACGACATTTGTCCACACCCAGCTTAACAAACTTATATCTCAACAAAAGGGTGAGCCCCATTGATGTATCAGCATGGTTGGGGGAACCGATAGGGGGATGGCGGGAGCATATAGGATTCAGCTCTCCTCTACTCATCATCCACCAACCCTCCAGATTCTTGCCACACTGTCGCAAGAATTGGTCCTAGATTATAATAGGGATTCCAGCACTCCCCTCGCCGTCTCCATCGCATTCTCCTTGTTCGCAGGATATGCCCCGGTCTTCAGAGAGCAGTCTATGATATTCCTATTGGTAGCAAGCGCGAGTTTTCCTTCGAGAGCCAGTGCCTTGTCCAATCTGAAATGAAGGGTGCAATTCTCGTCCATCCTGTCATCCATATTGGCCAGCAATTCTTCGATGATACCGGTTCCTTTGAGGCGGGCAGTGAAGTCACGAATATCCCTGGACCTGTGAAAACCTCCTTCCAGGATCAATAATGGATTTCCAAAATGCCCCTCTGTCCTTATGATCGTGAGTTCGGAATCCCCCAGGATGAAGTCCATCGCCTGCCTTACCTTATCCTCTGATTCTGTTGCTTGAACAAATGTCCTGAACTTCACTCTTAGGAACGCCATTGGCCCATAATGATGTATGATATATCTAAATGTTATCACTTAAGTTTAAGAGGGTGTTCTTATATCCCCCTGCGGGTGAGGCAAAATGATAGAAATAAGATTCCATGGCCGGGGTGGCCAGGGAGCGGTTATAGCTTCCAATATCTTGGCTGAAGCAGCATTCCTTGAAGGTAAATCAGTTTCAGCTTTCCCATACTTCGGTGTGGAGAGGAGAGGGGCCCCAGTCACTGCCTATACGAGAATGGATGATAAAGAGATCAGAATTAAATCAGGTATTTATGAGCCAGATTATGTGATAGTGATGGATCAATCACTGATCAAGGCCGTGGATGTTATTGCTGGGCTGAAGCCCGGTGGCAAGGTCATAATAAACACCACGAAGAGCATCGATACCTTTGATCTTGGAGACGCGGAAGTATA
>JAGLQE010000009.1 GCA_023137005.1 Thermoplasmata archaeon | reverse complement strand
TCTGCCTGGGGCTTGATCGCTGGTATTCTCTGGCTATCTGTGGCGATCGTAGGCATGTTCAGCACAGCGGACCTGATCATTCTGGCAGCCCCCATCGGCCTGCAGGAAATGGTATTTGCTGGATGGCTCTTGATAAAAGGATTCAATACATCAACCATTGTTTCAGAATCTTAGGAGTGGTCGGATCGAAACCAATAGTTTATGTGAAGGATATCAAGAACCTGGAGGGAGCCCTCAATTTGTGTTCATAAGATGAATGATCTTGTGAGCTGAAACAATATTCTCTCCTTCTTCTTCAAGAACAAGCAGGTAAAAATCACATTTCTCGCAGTTATGGGATTTGAGGGCATATATTCCCTGAACCTTGCCTCCGCATATCGTACCGGTTACCGCCCAGCAACAACGTCCAGCATGTTTGCCTCCATGGATCTTATTCACCTGGTAGGCATGATATGCTGGGCACACACCCAGTTCATCACTTCTTCCTCCATTGAACTCTCTGCCGCATTCCTTGAATTCCCAACAATTCTGTTTAGCCATATACGCAGGGTAACGATTGTTAACATATAAATCATATTCGGCTGTGGGGGTGCATATTCTTGCACAGAAATACGGTCTAGCAAAAGCTATAAACCAGCTTGCGAATAGAGTTTCTATGAAGGATATCAAGACCCTGGAAGAAGAGATAGAGAATGCATTGATGGACCTGGAGTGCAAAGATGACCTGGAAGGGGCCCTCAAGGTCTACCAGGATGCCGAGGCCGAGCTCCATGACATGGGAAATACAGTTCCAAAGAACGAGTACAACCGGGTACTGGCTTACTGCCTCATGCGCCAGGCTAATATTTTCAGACAGATAGGCCGTTTGCCCTATGCTATGGAGACCAGCGAGCGCGGTCTGCAGGCAGCCAAAGATTCCGGTGACGGACTAACTCTGGCCAGGAACCTGATGGACGCCTGTGCGACCAATTTCGTGACCGGGAAGATCGACCTCGGATTGGAGCAGGTGGAGGAGGCCAAGCTCCTATTCCAGAAAGGAGACTCGTTCGACCACAAGCAGGGTGAGGGATGGTACTGGATATTGAGAGCCGACTTAGTGAATGCGGGAATAGTGGATGGCGGCCCGGACGAGACCATCATCTCATCTACAAAAGCCATTGACATCCTATTGCCGATCGAGAACTGGCAGGGGCTTGTCAGGGCCTATAGTTCCAGGGCCACGGCATTGAAGGCACAGGGAAAGGAAGATGAGGCCGAGAAGGATAGGCTGGAAGAGGAGAAATGGAAGCTGGCAGGCGAATAGGACGGGATGAGGTCCCTCACGCCTAAACAGATACAAAATGGTCATAACTTTCCAGTTATATTATATACTCCGAACACGGTATTCTAATTATAAGAAATAGAAGGTGAATGAATGGAAATAATGATCGCGATAATAATCGGATTGATCCTTACCCTTGTTCTGGGAGCGATACTGGCCATGCGGCATAGAAAAGATCAGGGCATGGAAAAAGAAACAGATTACAAGGCCCTGTACACACTGGGGATCTCAATGATCGGACTGGGCATCGTTTTCACGGCCGCGATCAACACATTCTTCATAGGCTTCCTGATCATCGGGGTCATCTACATGGTCGTCGGCCTCAAGAACAAGGATAAGTGGGTGGATAAGGCTTGAGACATTAGTTTGTCAAGCTGGGTGAGGCATCATAACTTGAACCCCGGCCTCTCATCAAAGAGGTTGAGGTAAAGATCATTGAATATCGCGATATAATCCCTGCCACTCTGGTTAGTCGTGTAGGTCTTGTGCTTCTCTTCCTCAATGTCCAGATACTGCTTTTTTCTAAGAAAGGTCAGGTATTCCTGACCTTTTTTAGAGTTTAGATCGCACCTGTTGATGATGCTCGTGAAGGTTCTCGGCTCCCTGCAGAATACCAGGATCTCCCAGTATATCTCGTACTGGGTCCTGCGCCCTTTCATTCAAGGCCTCCCATGCTTTCTTTCAGGGTGTTCTCGGATTCTTTATTCTTTGAAATTCTCCTATCATAGACCCTGGAATAGGACTGGTATTTCCTGTGCACGAGGAAAAAGACGACCGACATGGATAATATGACACTCAGGCCAACGATCCCGGTTAACAGCTCCAATCCATCCATCCCGTCGAGGTACTGGATGAAGAACGCGAACCCTTGCAGCATCCCGCCGAAGGCGAAGAGTATTCCTGCCCAATAACTCACTTTCATCATCTGCTTGATCTTCGGCTTGTTCAGCCGGTATGTGGCCAATAGCTGGACAATGGACTGTGTTAAGTCTATCTCCGTGACGCTCTTTCTGGGCCCTAGGGAACTGAACTGGTCCTGGATATTGCTGACGCTTTCCAGAACACTTACCGTGGATATTATCCACCATATTCCCACACCCGCGCATACCAGGCCGAGGATTGCGGCAAAGGGGATGATGAGCCAATTGCCCCCATCCAGTGCTTGGGTTATCTGGGTAATCGCTATGCTGATCCCGATCCCCATTAACAGGGCGGCCATTACCAGGTTTATCACCGTGACCCCGAAGAGGGCTCGAATCTCGCTCTCGATCCTATTGTAGATCTTATTGTTTGATTTATTTGTCATTTTCAATCACCTACAATAGTATATGGACGTTCTGCACATAAGTAGGCATGAAACTATGTTACGTAATATAGATATTTTGGTTGGGGGGGGTTTACCACTTTCTCGCATACCACAAAGTGCAACCCACCACACAACTTAAATGCTGGGAAGGGGATTGGGGGGTGAGAGAGGAGTGTGGAAGAAGTATGGATGCTGAATTCAAGCCAAAGAGGTATATAAAAGCAGATAAACTTCCAACAGGAATCAAAGGCTTTCCAAAGCGCATTTGGGGATTCCTAGCTGGTGCAATGATTGTTATATCATTTGTAATAGAAATATTTTCAACAGACTATCCAACATATATTTTAATAGGCTTGGCATTGATCATTCTTATTGGCTCAGTCTGGTTTGTAATAATCACCATTAATAAAAAAAGGAAAATATTGTTAAAAAAATATAACAATCTTGTAACAGAATTCAATGCCTTGGTTAAAGAGAATACCACTACAAAAAGGAAATTAAATGAAACTGAAAATGAGCTCGCTGAAACAAGTTTAAAACTTACATTAATTGAAGATGAATTGGAAAGAACAAAGAGTTATCTAACAGAAGTTGAAAAACAATTAACTCATCATAAAACTGCAGAAAAGAAGCCAGTATTTTCTTCAGGGGCAAATAAATTCAACCACTGGGTAATTTGGGACAAATACAAGATTTGGTTTAAAAATGTAGGGAATGGTCCAGCTCTAAATATCATTGGTAATTGTATTTACCATACTGATGAGAATGATAAAATAACACCGATTCAAATTGAAGCACTGCAAAGTGGCCAGCTTAGAGAATTTTATGCTGGGAACTCTAAAGATAACTCCAAATGTGTTCAAATATCACTTGAATTTTCTTTTGAAGATACTTACGGAAATAAGGAGATTTATCGCAAGCGATTCCCCTTTAAATAATAATTATATCATATTTCCTCCTGGCTTTGCCAGCCCGCCTGCTCGGAGCGGGGGGAGCTTTAATGAATTGATAGACGACTGAGGTGGATTGAGGGAGATTAATTTAAACAAGTTCTACATTAACTCCTGACATAGTGAAAGATATGATTAAAAATACATTCACATTCATCCCTGGAATTGCATATACAACTGAAAGATATCTATGGGAAAAAGGTATAGTTGAATGGGATGATTTAAGGAAGAGATCATCAATAATTGGTAGCGATAAAACTAGAAGGAGAGTTATTGATGATTATATTTCCAAAGCCACCGAAGCATTAGATATGAAAGATATTACTTTTTTTTCTAATAACTTACCTCCAAAAGATCAATGGCGATTATATAATGAATTTAAAGATAAAACATTATTTTTAGATATTGAAACAACTGGCCTTTCTCAATATTATGATGTAATCACTTTGATAGGAGGGTATGATGGGAAAAAAATAAAAATATTTATCAAAGATAATAATTTTGACCAGTTAAAAATAATTGAAGATTATTCTATTATAGTGACTTTTAATGGAAAGATATTTGATGTCCCTTTCATAAAAAAAGAAATGCCAAATATCAAAATTCCACCAATTCATCTTGATTTACGATTTTTACTTAGAAATATTGGCTTTGGAGGACCCTTAAAAAAGACAGAGAAAAAACTTGGGCTTATAAGGGGAAAAGAAATAGAAGATATTGATGGTCGAAAAGCGGCAATTCTTTGGAATTGGTTCCTAAAGGGAGATTTAGATGCATTAAGGAGATTAGTTCAATATAATATTTCCGATATAGTGAATTTGGAATTTTTAATGAATTACTGCTATAAAGTGAAATTGGAACAAGAAATCCTACCATATATGCATAATAATGTTGGCCAACAAAGATTAATAGAGAAGGAATTTAATTATTCAATCCCGGACTCTAACTATATAATACCGGAAATATCAATAAAGGAATCAAAACGATTGATAAGAATCTTTGAAAATGATAAAGAATTGGTTAAAGTCAATAGAAAGAAAATAAAGACTACAAAAATAAAGATTAATGGATTAATAAAGAAAATAAAAGAAAAAGAATCCCAACCGCTATGTGTTGGAATAGATCTCACAGGATCTGAAAAAAGAGCGACGGGGGTTGCTATACTTGACGGGAAAAAGGCTTATCTTTCTTTGGAAGTAACTGATGATGACATAATATCAAAAACTATTGGAGCATCTCCTGAACTAATCTCTATTGACTCACCTTTGAGCATACCAAAAGGAAGAGATTGCACTGATGATAACTGTGAATGTAGAAAACTCGGCATCACGCGGGAATGTGAAAGAACCCTGAAAAAGAGAGGAGTAAATGTTTATCCTTGTTTAATTCAAAGTATGCAGAAATTAACCTTAAGGGGAATGAAATTGGCAAATACCTTTAGAGAAAAAGGTTATGAGGTAATTGAGAGTTATCCTGGAGCAGCTCAAGATATATTGGGATTTCCTCGTAAGAAGATTGATTTAGATGAATTGAAAGTTGATTTGATGAATATGGGAATAGTGCCTTTCTCTGAAAAGGAGAAGGTAACACATGATGAAATTGATGCTTTAACATCAGCCTTAGTTGGATATTTCTATCTGGCTGGAATGTACGAACCTCTTGGAAATTTAGATGAAGGTTATTTAATCATACCAAAGATTAATAATATCGATAAGGATACAACTCTGGGTTGATATGACGGTCACAGTTGTTGTTGGTGGACAATTCGGTAGCGAGGGAAAAGGCAAAATAACTTCTCATTTATGTAAAAATCATGATTACACGGTTGCTGTTAGATGTGGTGGGCCAAATTCGGGACATACTGTGACTATTGATAATGAACAAGTTGTTTTACAACAAATTCCCGCAGGTGTTGTTAATCCAAAATCGAAATTATATATCTCTGCTGGTTGCTTAATCAACTTAAGATTATTGTTGGAAGAAATAAAAACTTTTGGCTTAGATGAGAATCGAATTAAAATTGATAAAAATGCAGCAATTATTGAAGACGAGCAAATTAAGAATGAAATTCAGGATTCATTAAATGAAAAGATAGGATCTACATGCACCGGCGTTGGTTCAACAGTTGCTTCACGGGCACTTCGAAGAGGTAATTTGAAATTTGCTAGAGACATCCCCGAATTAAAAAAATATCTAACAACGGTTTCTAAAGATATAATGCGACATTATCATCACAAAGATAATATAGTTATTGAAGGTACTCAGGGATATGGCCTATCACTCTATCATTCGCAATACTACCCTTTCACAACCAGCAGAGACACAACTGCATCTTGCTTTTTAAGTGAGGTGGGTATTAGCCCATTGGTTGTGGAAAATGTGATTATGGTTATCAGGACTTTTCCTATAAGAGTGTCTGGAAATTCCGGGCCTTTGCCTAAAGAGATAGA
>JAGLQE010000089.1 GCA_023137005.1 Thermoplasmata archaeon | reverse complement strand
CCCCGGGTGAGAGTGCCAGTATATCCACACCCTGCCTGATAAGGGTCTCCAGCAAACCTGGGTTGCTTTTGAATGAGGGAGAGTGAACCGCAAATATCTTTCTGGCCCTCTTGACAGAGTCCATGAGATGGTCTATTGCCTCTTTCACGGAGTGATCGTCGTATCTCACTCGGTGTCCGGTCCCAGTGTCAAACGCTTTGACCCCGTGGCCTCCGAGATTGATGACCAGGGATTCCAGGTCCGCGGATATGATATCGACCCCTCTTGACATCTCGCTTATGAAGAAAAGGTTACTTGGATAAGATAGGCTAGCCCAAATTTTGGGCATGGACATATCATCCGGTATTGTCCAGGACAGGAGTTTCATTATTACCTGATGCTCGGCCAGTGTTCGGGTTTCGGGTAGAATGATGGATATGTCTTTTCCGTCTTTCACGAGTGGGGCTATGCATTCCATGAAGACCTTGAGCCATTCCTCATCGGATCTTATCTGGATGATGAGACTCGAATCAGGGAACCTCCTGAAAGCCTCGTTCAGGGTACTGGCCATTCCCGATGGTCCTGCCCATTCTCCGAGAAGCATGATATCTGGAATATTGGAGGGGGTGAGAGAATCCAACTGGCTCCAGCCCTGTACCTTCAAAATGATCCGGGTCCCGGGTGAGCGGGGGGCTGATCGGCCCGCCATGGTTTGAGTTGATCGAGTGTCCGGCATAACCTCATCCTCCATGACCTTTGGAAGTGGTTGATATACATTATCCGGGGATGTGATATATGCGTCGGCCGTGGTCTCCACCTGGATAAGGCTGTGACTCCGGTTCCTGTGTGCCAGTGTTAGTGGTACCTGCATATCGGAGCAGCTCACCTTCGCGTCCAGGATCATGGGCGATCCATCCACCATGGAGATTATTACTTCTTCCAAAGATGGCTTTTCCAGCATGTAGCTCATTATGTCTATGAGGCTGTCCAGCTGTTCCTGGCTTAATTTTGGCTCTTCCCTGAAGCCTTCCAGAACATCCACCCTCTCTATGCCTTGTTTGCCAGCCACATGCTGCCAGATCTGCTCCTTTTCTTCAGTGTCCACCAGTTGCAGCTGCGTGTCAAAATGATAATGATCACTGGATATCGCGGGGTCGGATAGGCCTTCTGA
>JAGLQE010000088.1 GCA_023137005.1 Thermoplasmata archaeon | reverse complement strand
GTGTAATGGTCAATTATATAATTAAGATTTTTCAGGTTCTATCATTATCTTAGGGCCTTGAATATTAGATATCCTCATCGTCCACATGATCCCCCACAAGTCCGAAATCCATTATCTTCCCTTCACCGATGGCGAATATCCTGGCTCCTGAAATATCCCTGTTTCTCAATTCCTCTATCATGAAATTCCGGGTCGGAGCAATGACATTGGTGCCCGAGGCTAGTGGGGAAAAAGCAGGCATTATCATAAATTTATTGAATTCATCATATAAAAAACAGGGCATGGTTATCCTGGCTCCTATCTCGTCTCGCAATCTGAGAACCGGATGCTCATGGCCGAATATCCTCAGACCGTCAAAACCTGCAGGCTCGATATTTTTATGCCCGTGATATATTAATACATCTTTAATTATATTATTCACTAAATAGTAATTTGCCAGTTCAATGTCCAGCCTTCCCACTATGGTCTTGAGGAAATTGTCGTGGTTTCCCCTGACCAGCTTGAGATCCACCCCCCTTTCCTTGACCATATGGGCAAGCTCCATCACCTCGTCCCATTCCTGGCCCAGGTTCTTTCCGAACTCGTGCTTGATGTCCCCGTTTATGATCAGGGTCTCTGGTGAGAAGTGGTCCAGTGTCCTTCCCAGGTTATCCAGTATCTCCTTCATCTGGAAATCCGGGATAGCAACACCCTCCGCCCTCATGGATGCCTCATATCCAATATGTAGATCCGAGACGATCAGGATCTGGCTTTCCCTGAGGAATAGGGAATTATCTGAACTGAGGACGATCCCGCCTGTAAGAACCTTTTCCTTCATCAAGAGAGCATAAGGCGATCCCAGTAAAATAACTTGAGCCATAAACAATAAATACATATGTAAGGATATGGATATTTGTAAGTTATTGGTGAACATTCCATGGAGATCGAAGAAAGATTGGAAAAGCTCAAGAATGCCTATGCGGCTGGCAAGGTCAGTAAGGAGATCTACGAGGAGAACTTGGCCAAGCTTGAGGCAGAGCGGAAGGCACTTCAATCTGATGATGGAATGGACGACCTACTGGCAGATATCCTAGAGGCCGAGATAGCTTTGGATCAAAATGTAGAGAAGGATCTGGGTCTTGACACTTCTAGCTCAGAGGCATCCGGTACAGAGGACGATGATGACCTTCTCATGGACGATCTATTTGATTCCTTGGTTCTCAAAGAGGAGGAGGTAGATTGCCCTCTTTGTGGCACCAGCCTTCCATTGGGTACCCAGACCTGCTCCAACTGTGATGCAAAAATGTCAGAGACCGGTGAGCTCATAGAGGAAGTGAGCTTCGAGTCCTTGGCGGAATCCATTGAGGACGGCCTGGCCGAGTTGGAGGATATGGCAGAGGACTTTGCCCTGGACGATGACCTGGAGGAAGGGCTAGATGAACTGGAAGAGATAATCGAGGAGCCTGCTCCATCACCAGCACAGCCTACCCC
>JAGLQE010000087.1 GCA_023137005.1 Thermoplasmata archaeon | reverse complement strand
ACTCCACTACCTTGACCTGGCCTATTCCTCACTCTTTCCCGCGGCTCCACACTGAACGTACAGGAAACACCAGAGGTTACTTCACTACTTTGACCTGCCAGTGAAGATCACTCCACTACCTTGACCTGGCCTATTCCTCACTCTTTCCCTACACTTCCGTATCGGCTAACTCAAAAAACAGCCGATACCGATACACCGCCTCGCATCGGCTCACAACCGATGCTCACCTCTCCTCATATCCACCTCGTGCATTGTTGCGTTAAAGTTGGTACAGCACTGGTGTATGGCAAGTGTCATCATGAGATGGAATGCATTTAAAAAAATTAAAAAGTAGGGAAAATATTGACTATAAGATCAATTATGATCCCTACTTTACTTTTTGGTAATACTTGGAATTATTATTTTTCTTTTCGAGCAATTACATTTCTTCCTTTTTGGATCCCAAATGCCTCAAGGTCCTGTATATGTAGTCTGACCTCGTCCCAAGGCTTGTCCTCATGGTCATCTTTTCGGGCCTCAAGTCTTTCTCTTTGGCTTCCATGCACGATGGTGAAATAATCACCTGATTCCAGGTGCAGATCGGCCATGGCTTTTTGAGACATCATTGCTACGCCCATTGCTGTATCGGTTGCCGTATTTGCAACCAAGCGCCGGGTGTCGTCATAGCTTTTGGCTGTGTCTGGATCTGTTCTGTGCAATTCTTTGCTAACGACCGCTCTGATCTCTTGCGTGGTTCTACATTTCTTATCAGACACACATTGTTCTATCTCCTCTGCTCGTTCTCGATTGGCTCCAGCACTCTGGATGGAATGTTGCAGTTTCATCGAGTTAAACTCCATTGTCTTACCATTTCTTTTTTCTATTTTCATTTTTTCTATCTCCCCCTATATCCTTCTTTATCAAGAAGTCTAAAATAATTCTTTTGAATGATATAAATAACTTAGTATTCTGAATATCATTTTGTCAATTATGATCTCACAATTGGAAACAATTATTAAAGAAATATCTGTTTGAATCGTGTGATCTCCGAAAACTCACCTACAATAACTTAACAATGCACCCTCCCCGAAGACTTTATATACCTTGTTTGTCATATACCTGTCAGACAGAACTGATAAAAATGTCAGACAAAGCGAAGTTTCAGGTGAAACCATGAGCACGGAATCAGAGCGGGTGACAGTCAGAATACCAAAGGACAAGATAGAGGCCTTGCAGATATTGATCGACAAGGGCCAGTACTCCAATGTCTCGGATGTGGTTCGGGCTGCCATCGATGAGTTCGTAACAACTCACATCACGCCCGAGCACATAACTCGGATGACGGTCGAGCTCCCCAAGGGAAACATGGTGAAACTCGAAGAACTGGTTCACGACGGAGACGCGATCTCCGTTGACGATGCTGTCAGGAACGCGGTCCGCGACTATGTCCGGAAGCGGCTCCAGCAGACGATCGAGCAGGACCAGCAGGAACAGGACTGATATTTACAGGATCAGAATGAAGACTCCGTAAGATGGGAGTCTTTATTGAATTCAACCCAAGCCAATGCCCAAGGCATTAGGTCTTGTGGATGATTCAATAATAGGGATATATTTCTGGTCGGACTGGGCGAAAGCCTAGACGGGATGCGGGAACCCGGATCTCCAAAGGAGATCTTTCCGTAATGGGATGCACGAAGAGCGCCACGGAGCAGGGCGCGCTTTCAGAGCCTACAAGGCACAACGGATAGCCCACGGCTACCTGTTATGACAATGTAGGCCAGCCAAGCATTACTACACAGTATTTGCTCCAAACAAGGATGGGATAATATGGGAATCGAACAAATGATAGACGATGCAATACAGTTCTCCTCGACGATGGAGCACCTTATAGCTGACCCTAAGATAATCGTGGTCGGCTGTGGTGGTGGTGGCAATAACAGTCTCAACAGGCTGGGCAGGATCGGCCTCAGCGGGGCCGAGACAATAGCCATCAATACCGATCAGGTACATCTGAATGAGATCCACGCGGACAAGAAACTCCTCATAGGTCGCAGGACCACGAAGGGCCGCGGGGCAGGTGGACATCCAGAGGTTGGAGAGTACTGTGCGGAAGAAGCTGAAGATGAGATACGAGCTCTTCTTCAGGGAGCGGACATAACCTTCATCACCGCAGGTATGGGTGGTGGAACGGGCACGGGCTCGGCACCGGTTGTGGCAAGAATAGCGAAAGAAATGGGTTCAGTCGTAATAGGCATGGTGACCACACCTTTTGACGCCGAAAGGGGAAGGAAGAAGCGGGCCATGGGCGGCATTCGGAAGCTGAAACAGCACACGGACAGCACCATCATACTTGACAATAACAGGTTGATGACCATGGTCCCCTCATTGCCAATACACCAGGCATTCAGTGTAATGGACCAGCTGATATCTGAAGTGATAAAGGGGATATCTGACTCCATCACCGAGCCCTCATTGATAAATTTGGATTTTGCGGATCTGAGAACGGTAATGACCCATGGCGGGGCATCCACCATTCTCTATGCCGAGAACTCGGCCAATGATCCTGAGGCAGTTGTCGCAGAAGCTCTCAGTAATCCGCTATTGGATGTGGATCTGTCGGGAGCAACAAGCACCTTTATTCATATAACCTCGGGGCCGGACCTCACGGTGAAGCAGACCAATACGATCATCGACGGCATGACGGAATTCATGGGCCCGGAGGCCAATGTCATATTCGGGACCAGGATAGATGAAGAATACCATGGCTCCATCAAGATAATGTCCGTGGTAAATGGCGTCCAGTTCAATGATCCATATATGTCCATGGAAATGCCACCCACAGAGATGATGGGGGCTGTACAGGTGATTGGATAGATCAAGATATCACAAGATCACCAAACTCAAATTGATCCAGAGTGGCCTTCCATCGAGGCCGCTCTGTTTCTCACAAAGGATCATCGATGAACTCAAGTAGCTCAGAAAACACCCAACTCCAGTCCTACTGCCGATTCCCATCCTGGACTGTATGTCGTTCATAGCTACCATCCCATTCACGGCAACTGAAGTACATGTTCTAATAGTCCATCCATGGTACTGGCCACATGATCGGCCCCATTCTCCAGCAGGTCTTCTCTCTTCCCACTCCCCCAATCAATCCCGATGGTGTAACACCCTGCACCTTTTCCGGATAATACATCGTAGATCGTGTCACCCACCATGACCGCGGCCTCTGGCTCCACTTCCAGCAGCTTGCAAGCTGTCAGAACATGCTCAGGATGCGGCTTGGGCTTTTCAGTATCATCCACCCCCACAAGGATGTCAAAGAAATGAGACATGCCCATTCCCTCGATTATCTCTCCTGTTATTCGACCATGCCTCATGGTGGCCACCCCTAATTTATGATCTTTTTTAAGAACATCCAGCATATCCACCACACCTTCGGGCACTTGGGGCAGGAAGGCCACCAGCCGCCGCGCAATGGACAGCACCTCGCGCCGCAATGCTTCCATCTCGGTTGCGTCCCCCGCCTTCTCCGGCGATACACCCACCTGTGCCACCAGGTAGGGCTCTTTGGCCAGCCACTCGACAGCGTGTACCCGCGCCAGCCCGCGCACCACGATTTGATAATTCCCGT
>JAGLQE010000086.1 GCA_023137005.1 Thermoplasmata archaeon | reverse complement strand
TCGTGCTTCTCGATCCCACGTATGCGAATTATTACGGCCAGATGGTCTTTTCACTCACGGATAGCGGCATAGTGCACGATCCGAGTGGTGTGGACAAGGTCGTTCCCAGAGCGGAGGTCGCTTACCTCAAGGTGATGGACACCGAGAATTGGAAGTTCATGCCCGATGTGGATAAAGCCCTGGAGGACCTACGCAGGATAATGGACCTTCGCAGACCCAATCTTCTCATGGTGCCTTCACCAGATAATCCAACGAGCCAGATAGTTCCGCAGAAGTTCATGGAAGGCGCGATCAAGATATGCGCGGAATTCAATGCTTACCTTGTCATTGACTTCGCCTACAAGACCCAGTATTTCGGCGAGTACCCGGAATATTTCTCATGGTCGCCCAATGATCATCCCAACCTTATCACGATCCACTCCAATTCCAAATGGGCCCGAAGCCTGGGCAGGAGAACTGGCTGGATAGAGGCCAGCCCGGCAGTGATCGACGGCATGGAGAGGGTTCAGCAATGCAGCACTCTGTGCCCGGACACATTGCATCAGATGGCCATGGTGGATTACCTGGAGGAAGCCATTCCAGACGGCAGCCTTGTGTCCTACTTGGAGGCCACGAGACTGGCTTATCAGAAGGCCGCTATTGTCACAATGAATGCCATTGACCAGAACCTGGGAATGAGGGCACTCACGCCGCAGGGTGGACTGTACACGGTGGTCGATGTCGGAACCGATGGTGACGAGTTCATACAGGATATGCTCAAAAATACGGGTGTTCTCTTCATTCCGGGTGGAGGATTCGGCAAGTCATTGAAGAATGCGATCCGGGTCTCATACGGGCCAATGGTCCATGACCTGGAAAGGATAAAGGAAGGCATGGAAAGGGCTGGAGATTATCTGGGCAAGAAGTGATATTCATCTCATTTTACATTACCCGCAATAGCAACCTTTATTTCACTTAGCGTATTCCCGAATTTCATCTGTCATGTGCTCGAAAATTCCAGGCAGAAGGGATGAAGAACCATGGATCAGGATGCCATCGGGCTTCTCAAGAGCCACTTGGATGATAAGAACTTCAA
>JAGLQE010000085.1 GCA_023137005.1 Thermoplasmata archaeon | reverse complement strand
GGGGTGCAAGGAAACAGTGTACCATTTAAATATTCAAATGACATTATTCTCATTGAGGAGAGAATTGGATGGCTGACTACAAGGAAATGAAGAAAAAGTACCCTCGGACCGTGATAATCATGGTTCTGGTGATTCAAACTATAATCGCCACTATACTTATTTTGTTCCTCAGGTATCTGTTCATTTTCTTCGACATTACAGAACAGAACATGGTAGATGTTTTCACTTATCCAGCTAATTTTATTCCGGATCCTTACAATTGGGCCGGAGTTCTGTTAATTCCAGTCGGTATGTTTATTGTTATTTGGGCGAACTATGCCCTACTATGGACTGGGAGGATTGAATTTAAAGATCGCGAACCAATGCAGAGACCGAAGACTCTGGTCTTGACTGGTCCATTTAGATTTTCTCGGAATCCCATCTATTTTGGAAACATCCTGATGATGATGGGACTGGTCATTGTTTGGAGCAGTATTGTCACTTTAGTACTGCTAATCCTTGTCTATTTATTATTCAGGTATTTCATTAAGAAAGAAGAAATCATCCTGAAAGAGGAATTTGGAAAAGAGTATCGAAAATTCAAGAAACGGGTCAGACGGTGGATTTGAAGCGTTTCGAGCAGGTGGGGATGGGCCAGCGGAGAAACGCAAGGTTAGGGGAGGGGTAAGGAGTAGGGCACACAACTGTCTTATCAGCAAAGCGAGGAGCTTGAACGAACCAAAGGATCAACGACGTGAGTGGCGTGCGGGATGCCCCCCAGATAAGTCTGGCTAACCTTTTACAAAAGAGTGTACCAATGTGTTTAAGTAGATCAAAAAGAATTTATATATAATGAAAATCAAAGTTTTTATCAATGAAATACGACAAGGTCGCTTACAAATGCCGATTAAAGAATATTTAAGATTTACACCTCATGGCATGACTGGAATAGATAGTGGAATCCTTATGGACGATCCAACATATATTGATGAAAAATGTAAAATTGCAATTCAGGTAATCATGGAATTCGCCAGAAAAAACAACATTGATTATAAATTGTATAGTATCAAAAATGACTGGCCTTTATTTTGTGCTTGGATTGAGGGGGTTAAAGTATATCCCACAATAATCATTGGAAAAAACAAAATAGAAGGTATTCCACGAATTGATGAACTTGAGAATATGCTAAATTCATAATCCAGTCCGCTCCGAGCAGGGAATTGGACGCAGGCCAAGGGCAATTGAGTGCGAAGCAAACATAAGGTTCGGGTGCGGAGGCGTGGGGAGAGCAGTAATGCTAACTTTCAATTGGTGGCATTCATCGCCCAGAACGCCGCCCGGGCCCAGCATTAACCGCCACTCACCACATATATGAAACACTCAAGCACACATAGCCCAGGCTGGTCATTAAAAAATAAAATTAAATTAAAAAAAAAGAAAGTGGAAGAAAGTTTGATTACTCAAACCTTCTTCACGTTCTTTGCCTGTGGGCCCTTATCTGTATCCTCGATATCGAATTCGACATTGTCCCCTTCATACAGGACCAGACCTTCGTCAAGGGCTTCCCTATGAACGAATACGTCTTTCTGGCCTTCGACCTCGATGAAACCAAAAGATTTCATTCTGTTATACCATTTTACTGTACCTTTCACTTTTTCACCTCCTCAGAAGCATAGTTCTGAAGTTCTAATAAAGTCTTGGAAATTAAGAAACAAAGTACAAATTTAGAGTGATCTAGAAGATGATAATGTTTTAATTTACACGTCTTTACTTAGCATTAATACACAGGAACTAGTATAACTACTTACCGATGCTTGTGACATTGTGTGTATCATGCATCATTTTCATTTTCCCATCATGATGGCAGTTAAAGCCCTCGGTATGCTCCAGATCAAGCTCTTATTGCTCCAATCAAGTTCTCGTTTATCCATGGTCGACGACTCGCTTACGGATACCAGGTCCATATCTCCATTGATCCTCTCTCTCGCCTCCATCAGTGTATCGGTCCTGATGGCCTCGTCCATGGTCTCGATGATCTGCCTCGCGATCCTGGTGCGGTCCTTCACGGCTTCCACCGATGCCTCAGTGAGAAGTCCAGCTCTTAGCTTTGCCTCACTCATTCTCAAGCCGGATTCATATGTCACATCCACAAGCCCCGCCCTGTCCAGCCATTTTGTCTCGTAGTTCAGCACATGCTTCCATGTTGGTTGGAGGAGCAGGTCCCGATGCTCTTTCAGGCTCCGGGCAAAGATGGTGTATCCATGCTTCTCAGGATCATTGAAGACCATACTTCCGGGATCGACAAAGGGAGCCAGTGGCGCGATGAAAGGCGATACACTATTTGTTTTGGCATGGTCCTTGAGAAGTTTTGCAGAGTATTTCACGGTATCCAGCACTGACTGTCTATCCTGTTTGGGAAGCCCGATCATGTAGAAGACATCCACTCGATTCGCACCTGCCTCTACCAGACCGTGGATGGACCTCTCCATACTGGCATTCGTATAGCATCTGCCCTGGGCTTTCCTCACCTCCTCATCATGGCTGTCAGGAGATATCTGGCAGTCGAATGAATCCAATGTACTTCCCAGCTGCTGAACGAAGTCTTTTGACGGGGGTACGAAGAACTCTATCGCGATGTTATTTCTGACCGGGTTCTTTTTCAAAAGCCGGAATAATTCCGTATAATATTTCTTGCCCGGCTGCTGTATGTCCCCAAGTATGAAGATAGTGCCTCGAATATAGGAATCAGCCTGTAGGATGTCCTCCATCATCTTCTTCGGGGAGCGGTATGCGGGTCTTTTTCTATTGAAATCGGATTTGAAGGTCTGGCACGAGCCCATGCAGGTCACACAGTTGTACACGCAACCATGAACTGACAATACAAGCGACATAGGTCGATTTTTCCAGTCCAGATAGGGCATATGCCCCTCTAGATCCATTGTCTTTATCACATTCTTGACCATCCAGCCATAATCAAAATCCACATCATCCAGAGAGTCTGGCACATAACTCAGCCCATTGTTCACTATTCGACCATTGTGGCGGTGAACGAGGTTCGGCACCTTGTCAACTGCGTTTTGTCTGGCCTGGGCCTTTGTCTTGTCCAGGGCTCTGAAGTATGCGAGCAATGGTTTTTCTGTGGAATCTCCGATGAAGATCGCATCGATCATCGGGTGATCCGCCATCATCTCCCTCCAGAAATACGTTGAAGAAAAACCACCGAAGATCAATTTCGAGTTGGGGTGCAGGCTCTTTACGATCTTTCCTATCTCGATGGACCCATGAGCATGTGGGAGCCAGTGCAGGTCAATGCCAAATACCCTTGAACGCAATTTGCCTATTGCTTTCTCAACATCATATGAATCATCTGCCAGCATATGTGCAGCCAGGTTCAGGATCCTTACACGGTAACCATTTGTTGAGAGCTTGGACGCTATTGTTGTGAATCCAATTGGATACATCTCAAAAACAGG
>JAGLQE010000084.1 GCA_023137005.1 Thermoplasmata archaeon | reverse complement strand
TGTGCATATCTGGAATAAGCGGAGCCTACATGACCGAGAGCGCGGAACGTGAGAGAGAAATGAAGAAACTGGAGAGAGCCCTGCTCAAGAAAATAGATGATAATTCAATTCATAAGGAGGCTTCCCGCTTTGCCACTATACTTACTTCTATTGTGGATGGTTTCAGCCCCGCACTGGCTGCCCTCATAGTGATAAGCCCATTTTTCATGGTAAGGACCGAGTGGATGTCCATAGACACAGCCTTTCCCTTGTCCATATCCCTGACCATGATGGTACTTCTGGTGCTTGGTCTTTACCTTGCCAAGATATCTGACCAGAGCCTGATAAAATATGGGTTAAGGATGCTTATGGTGGGATTGATCACCGCCATCCTCTGCGCGGCCTTTGCCTTTGCTCTGGGTGCACCAGCTATCTGATTATATCCTCCTTTATTGTCTATTGTTAATATAATTGTTCGATTATTGTACCAAACCGTATATAAACCCCGGTGAGCATAGTGTATGTTAGAGGCTTTTATCTATTATTCTGCCCACATAATAGAGCCCCCTCGGGGGTAGCCTCCTCCATTCTTCCAATATATCGGAGTCAAATGATGAAGAATATCATTGACTCCAAGGTGCCAAATGAAGAAAAGAATGCTAACTTTTGCGATAGTGAGCGCAATGCTCTTGTCCAGCTTGATGCTTCTTTCATGTTCTATTATCATCGGCCAGGAAGAATATGTTCCTCGTTCCAATCAATATTCTTACTACGAAGTGGCGGTCGATCCACCCAATGGTGATATCATGCTCCCGATCATCAATTACTCCGTATCCAGGAATTCGGCCTTCGTATCTCTCTTTGACGAGATCGGACTGGCTAGCTTCGAGAGTGGTATCCAGTATGATGAGAATTATACAACCTTCACTCATAAGGATGAGTTCGGTTCACTCATCATACACGAGGCCCCCACGGCAGCCATAGAGTTCGATGCCCATGAGGAGAACAGCCTGATCTTCACCCTATCCCGGGAAACCGGTGCTCTGAAGAGTGGCCAGGCGGTACTTGTGGGAAATGAGGAGGTCAGCGGGACCTTCATCATGCAGGGGGATGTCTCCGCCAATATAATCGCCAGAACCCTTACATTCACCATCCGTGACTCGGGTCGTGTCATATTCCGTGCCAGTCCGGAAGGAGAAGCTGTAATCGGCCAGGCAATAGCCGAGGGTCGAGTGGGCGGAGAGATGTTCATCTCTGATGATGGATACAATCTCCTGGAGGATGTAGTTGCCTTCGACGACCTCACCATGCAGACCATTGCGGCCAATCCAGAGGTAGACCTGAAAATCTCAGGAGATCTCGATAAAGGCAGTGTGGTCATCATCCACGTGGACAAGGAGATACTCAAGTACGACTCGACAGAGGATATCGGCATCAAGGTGGATGGCAAGTACATACCAATGGGTGATGGACTTAGCGAAACACTTTACGAGGATGGCGACGGGCACCTTTACTTCATCACAGAGAACGAGTTCGGATACGATGTGGTGATATATCTTTCACATTTCTCAGATCATATGATAACTATAGGTGATGCAGAACAGGATATTGGGATCGATGGCTATGCTACTTTCTTATCGGCTATTGCGATGGTGGGCATTGCGGCCGTTGCCTTGATCTACAATAGGGACTAAATATCATCTGGCCCAACCAAAAACTCACTCTTATCGAGGGTGAAGAAAGATGGCTTGGCTGAATAGTGGTAGCCATGCTTAGTATAGTATTATCTATAATTCATATTTACTCGAGTATATATCTACCTCTGACAAGTCTAAGTTTATGTTAATAGTCTTGTCCTGACAAGTCTAATATTGTGTTGATAGTCTTGTCAAGCAAGAGCTCAAGATCAATCAGATTCACGCTCTGATTCCTCTTTCTTCTTGAACTTGGCGGGCTTGCAGTACAACCGCATCAAATCCCTGGCCAGGGCTTTGGTCCCGGACCTGTGAAGTATCCTGTCATGGGTCTTGATCTTGTAGATAAATAACTTGCGACCTCCGACCTCGATATCCTCATTGACCACGAACTCATCATCCGGGTCTGCCAAGAATGCATCGGCCTGGGTTGTTCTACCCAGATTGATGGAGACCTTGATAAGCAGCTCATTGAAATATCGGGTCCACAATGTATCGACATTCTCGGCCAGTGCCTTATTCAGTCTTTTGGGTCCCACCTCTATGCCCATGACTTGGACGCAGGTATCGCCGATCATGATCTCATCACCCAACACGATGTCGTGGCCTTCCGGAAGCTGGATAGTGGTCCTCTCCGACTCGTCCAATCTGGAAATAATGGTCCTGATGGTGACCATCTTGGGAAGTTCCAATTCCACATCAAAGCCTTTACCACAGGCCGAGCACTTGAGCAATGCCTTGATCTTCAGCTTGCCAGCCTTTCGGCTTTTAATAACTCTGCATATGGATTCTTCCTCGCAGAAAGTGCATCTGGCGAACATCGATGATGGTAGTTCCATGTACCCGGTGATTCGCAAGGGGTTTAAGAAGTTAACTATATGTCTTTGAATAGGATTCATTCCAATTGATGATAGCCCGAGCGAGCAGGTGAACCCGAATTTTCTTTTGGATAGCTAACCTTGTTCTTTTGGAGGGTGAGCCAGCACAGCGAGGGTTAAAAGAAAAGGCTGGCGGGGGAAGTCACTTGTTTATATACTATCCGCCATGAGATATCCTGAAAAGGAAGGCATTATTCCAATCGGGCAATATCAAACCAAACTATCCAGTATCTCCTGAGCCGCGGCCTTCGGGTCCTCGGCATTGTAGATGGACCTTCCAACAATGATGAAATCCGCTCCTGCATCGATGGTGGCCTTGGCCGAGCCGCCCTGAGCTCCAACACCCGGTGATAAGATAAGAAGATCCTCCACTATCGTCCTGAGCTGGCTGATCCTTTCTGGCCTGGTCGCGGGAGCGATTATTCCGGTCGCGCCAACGTCGAAGGCCCTTCTTGCCAGTACGTCCGCAACAGGAATTATGAACCACTTGGCTCCGGGGTGGCTCATCTCGGCCACCACGAAAACATCAATGCCGTCCGCTGCTTTAATGCAGGCCTCCATGGAATCCATTCCCACAAAAGCGTGGATTATAACACCGCTGGCTCCGGCCTTCACGACCTGCTCAACTATGAGGCGATTGGTATTGTCGATGTCTGCAATTTTAAAATCACAGATGACCGGTCCGAACTCGGCCAGCTCTGTCACGATACCCATCCCACAACTCAGGACAAGTGGATAATTGATCTTGTAGGCATCCACCATTCCCTTGAGGTCTGCGGCCACTTTCAGGGCTTTCTCTCTCTCAAGCATGTCCATGGCCACGATAAGTCTCGTGCGGGGTATTAGGGTCATGATTCCACCATTAAACGAACATTATATATGAATATTGACCAGCATTAAGAGCAATTCACCATAAGCTCACACCGTACTAAGGCAAAAATCAAATAAGGTAGTTTGCTATGTGCTCGTTCATGAGCATAATGGCTGAAGCAAAGGCCGGCATCACTGACCTCATAAGGAAGGTTGCCGCGGATGAGAGAATGGACCCTGAAACATTGAGGAGAGCGGTAGCCGCTGGCAGAGTGGTCATACCTCTCAACCCTATCCATAACCCGGTACCCAAAGGAATCGGTGAGGGATGCAGCATCAAGGTGAATGTTAATCTGGGAACCTCCGAGGATTGCATGGATGTCGAAGAAGAACTGGAGAAGGCCAAGGTCGCTATGAAGTTCGGGGCAGATGCCATCATGGACCTGAGCACGGGCGGAGATATCGATGCCATACGTGCCAGGATAATCAAAGAAGTGAATATCCCTATTGGAACGGTTCCGATCTACCAGGCTGGCCTGGAGATGGCCAGGAAATGCTCTGTTATCGACATGACCGAGGATATGATGTTCAATGGTATTGAGAAACATGCCAAGGATGGTGTGGATTTCATGACCGTGCACACTGGTATCACAAAAGAAAGCATAGGTCGCTTGAAGAAATGCGGTCGTCTTAC
>JAGLQE010000083.1 GCA_023137005.1 Thermoplasmata archaeon | reverse complement strand
AGTCCCGAGAACAGGGAGATGAAGATAATCAAATGCCGCAGTAGCCGGCACAGCAGATTCTGGCATCCTTATACCATCGTGAGGGGAAGTGGTGTTATCATCCAGGAGACCAACCTTGCCAACCCTCCCCCCAGGAATGTTGTTGATATGTCTGCCCGACTCAATAAGATATTGGATGATCTTCCCAGGGATAAGAAGGCCAAGCTCACTCCCAAGGTGAGGCAAAGCCTGGTCAGGACCATCAATAAGCTCTCGCAAGAGGATATAGGAGATCTGGATCCCAAGTACATATTGACCCAGATACTCTCAGAGTATGAGCTCATTGATGAAGGTTAGGTGGGGATTTGAAGAAGATCGGGGATGCCTTGAAGAAGGCTGTGGAGGAGAAATTACCTGAATCCGATCTTGAACCCCAGAAGAGGAAGAGAGCGAGTGTGATCCTGAACAAGAACAGGAAGGACATTTACCAAGCATTGTGCCTGAGGCCATGCATCACTGTTTCTCAGTTATGTGAGGAGCTGGCCCTATCACGGCCGACCATGAACTGGCATTTGACAAATCTTGAAGAAGCAGGATATATAGAAAAGAGAAGCTTCTTCAATCGGACCATCTTCTGCCCATCTGGTATGTTGAGCTCGGAGGAATCCAAAAAAGCATTATGCCTTCTCAATGATCTATTTCCCAATAAGATCTATAAGCAGATACTCCAGGACCCGGGAATGAGTACCAGAGCATTGAGTGAGGCACTCGGGACCCAAAGGTCCTTGCGCACTGTACTTGATAAACTTCAGGTATCTGATCTGATCACCGCCCTGCGGGACGGAAGACATCTGAGATATTATCCAACCACCAAGCTTCAGGGTCTGGTGAAGTCTGAAAGGCAGTCTCAAAAAACCTTCAGAAGCAATCTCGTAAAAAGGCTGGAAAAAGAGTTCATGCGCCCCGAGATAAAGGAAATAAAGGGCAGGGGTCTTGTCATCACCATTCACTTTGGGAAAAAAGAGGAAAGGCTGGAAATTCCATATTCTCCTATAGAAAGGGTACTGGTATGATATCTTTCATAACCATTGTTAAAAGTATTTTGTAAACTATTCTGTATTCTGTAAAATAGATGATTATCATATATGTATATAATCTTATTATACTCATAAGGCTTTCATATATTCTGTACGAGAGAGAGCACGAGCGTGAGAGATGGTATTGAGCGAGGATTTCAAACTATCCATCTCGATCGAAGTTAAACAAGGGAACAGGGAGACCAAATGGCGCCAGCGAAGAAACGTTTCACAGAGGATTTCATCGCCAAATGGGGCAAAGCCTCAGAAGTAAAACCAGATAAGACCAGGGAACCCCTTTTAGAAAGACAGAAGAAACTTCTCAATTCCAATCCCAATAATGCCAGATTGTGGATGGCTCATGGAGAGGCTCTTCTCGACATGGGCAGAGGCAAGGAGGCCATTGATTGCTTTGAAAAGGTCAAAGCACTGGCACCAGATCTTCCAGGCCTTGCTTTGAACAGATCCCGAGCCCAGATGGCCACTGGGAATTTCGATGGTGCATCTAAGGATATCATGATCAATCTGATAAAGACCACGAGGGACACCCAATATCCATTGATCAGTGAGATGTCATCGAAACAGGATTCCAGTGATATACTAGCAGGTATGGTATCGGAGGAGTTGGAAACCCCCGAGCGCCAGAGGAAGATGAAGGCCGTGGAACTGCTGACAGCAGTTCCTGGATTAGGCTCTCTCAAAGCCAAGGTCCTTTTTGATGCTGGTTTCAGGTCTGTGGATGACCTAAGGGAAGCCAGTGCCGATGAGCTTTCCTCGGTGGAGGGCATTGGCCTCAAATCAGCTCAAAAGATCAAGATCATAGTAACCCTGGATGAACGGGCGGAAGGCATTGGTCAGCCAGTCATTGATGAATTGAATATCGAGGACACGGAGGAGGAGTTCGCATGCCCATTATGCGGTACCATACTCGAGGTTAGCGAGACCGTGTGCTACCAATGTGGGATGAAGTTCAAGGAGGAAAGCGAGGAGTCATTGGATCAAGATCTATTGGCTCAGCTGGAGGAGGTTAATGGCAGTATACGGGATAGTCCCGAAGACATAGAATTGTGGTTCCTAAAGGGCGAGATCCTTGTCAAGATGGACAGGGATGAGGAATCCTTAGAGGCCTTCAATGAGGTCACGAAAATAGACCCCAATTACCCAGGCGTATGGAACATGAAGGCCGAAGTCTTCACCAAGATAGGTGAGCACAAGAAGGCTGCCTCATGTTACAAGCGCGCTATGGAATTGGGTGTGACCACAACCATCACGGAGACCGATGAAGAGATGGAAGACCTTCTTATGGAATTGGATTCTGTCGAGGATGATACCGAGGTTGACAAAGAGGTCTGGATGGCCGAGCAGAAGAAGATCCAGAAAGATATCATGGAGCTGGATGACAAGGATATGGACATCCTCGGCCTGGAAGCAGAGATAAGTGATGATGAATCAAGCCTCCTGGACTCCATAACCAAGAACCTGGACGCAGTTGATGTGGATCTAACCGAGGACCTCCTGGACCTCGAACTCGATGATGAGGATATAGAGGCCATAGAATCCTCGGTCAAATCTTTTGATTCCAAACCAGAAACGAAAAAGGCACCAGTGCTCGACCTCACAGAAGAGGATGAGGACGCAATAGATGAATTGACCCACCTTTTCTCTGATGATCTGGATGCCACACCTCATGAACATGAGGAGATTTCCGAGGATGAGAAGAAAATATTCGAATCAGTGACCAAACCCCTCCGATCCCAGCCACCTAAGGCCAAGGACAGGGGAATGACCAATGGCCTTCGCAAAGGAATGACGAATGGCCTTGCCAAGAAGGGTTTTGTCAATGGCCAGGGCCGTACCAATGGTATGACGAACGGTGTTGGCCGCACTAATGGTATGACCAACGGTCTTACAAATGGCCTAGGCAGAACCAATGGTATAACCAATGGAGTAGGCCGCACTAATGGCATGACCAATGGTCTTACGAACGGCCTGGGTCGAACCAATGGTATAACGAATGGTGTTGGCCACACTAATGGCATGACCAACGGCCTTACTAATGGTCTTGGCAGAACCAATGGCATAACAAATGGTGTTGGCCACACTAATGGCATGACAAATGGCCTTACCAATGGCCTTACCAATGGCGTGGGTGCCACGAATGGTGTGACAAATGGCCTCACCAATGGTCTAAGGTCTCTGAGAAGCGGCATGACGAATGGCCTTACCAATGGCACGGGCCTTACTAATGGCCTGGCGGGGGCTAGGTTCTCCAGAGAGTCCAGGCGAAATAAATGGAAGCTATTCATCATCCCTCTGGTCGCTGTCCTTATGTTGATAGTACCCATGTTGACAATACCAACCGTGACCGAACCAGCAGACAGCATCATGATAGATGGGGATTTTGCTGACTGGGAAGGCCTTGGGGA
>JAGLQE010000082.1 GCA_023137005.1 Thermoplasmata archaeon | reverse complement strand
TTCGAAAATATGGCCACCCGGTAACTGGGGCCACAATTTTCTTCAGGCGGGGCATGTTCACTGATTCTCTGCCTTGCTAGTACATTGTTTTGTTCAATTATCGCTCCCACCACCCCCATTGTAGAGAGTTTGACCCCCCGCCATGTTGGGACATCAATATGAACTAGGACTCTGTTTGAATGGGTATTACTTGTGCGCCACCAGGATGATCTGCATCAGGTCTGCCGCGGCCTTACAAGAGTCCGCCGCATTCTCCAGCGCATGCACGATGTCCCTGAGAATGAATATCAACCTCGGGTCAATGTCCGATAATAGTATCTTCTTCTTTATCTTGAAATAGAGGTCATCGATCTCATGTTCGATCCTCTCGACATTATCCTTGTGAACCTTGAACTGGTCATCATCTTCTCCCAGAAAATCAATACACAGCTTCACTTCCTTGGCTGCCCCGAAGACCCTGCCAGCTAATACTCCATAGTACTTCCATATTTTTTCTGGGACCTCTATCTCGGCCTCAATGAGAACCTCGATATTTCTCGCGGCAGACTTTGTCCAATCGGCTATCCCATCCATTCTCCGGACCAGGTGCATCAGGTCTTCTCTCTCTTTTGATGGAAGACTGCCCGTGGTCAGTTGCTCATTGAGTGATACTTCAATATTATCCGCTGCTTTCTCATTAAGATTAAGCCTCTCTATCGCCTGTATTGCCTTTTCCTCGTCCTTGGCCGTGATGGCCGTGATGGCTCTATTCAACTCATCACAGGTATCCACTATCTGTAAGATATGTTCCTTCACTCCATCCATGACATTCTCTTCCCTTCTCCTGGCAAACCAATTGGCGTATTTTTCTTCACTCAAGGCTAAGCACCTCCTGTAATCCTTCTTTTGGTCTTGGATAGACCAGTAATTTCTCTGATCTGAATATTACATTAACATTGTCCCCGATATTAAAGGTTTTGTCAACAGCCTCTGCGATCTCCACTTGGACAAGATCATCCGTGGCCATCATTATACGGTATCTCATGAAGGAGCCCATGAATATCTTCTCCTCTATCACTCCGGGTATGGAATTTTTCTCCGCCTCCCGGGATATGAAAAGGTTTTCCGGACGGACTGCGATGACCACACCAGCTCCTTTCATCATACACCTGTCATTCTTGATCTTCAGCTTGTGACCGTTCCTCGCCTTCATGGTGCAGCAATTGCCTTCATCATCATTCTCCACGATCCGCCCCTCAATGAAGCTGGCCTCCCCGATGAAATTAGCTGTGAAGAGGTTCTTCGGATTATTGTAAAGGTTCTCGGGTGTATTGACCTCGACTATCCTTCCGGCCCTCATTAGAACAATTCGATCGGAGATGGACATGGCCTCTTCCTGGTCATGGGTGACATGGATGGCCGTAAGCCCTTTACTCTTCACAAGGCGCTTGATATCATATCTGAGATCCAGCCGGACACGAGCATCCAGTGCGGAAAGAGGCTCATCCAGTATGAGTAATTTGGAACCAGAGCACAATGCCCGGGCTATGCCAGCCTTCTGCTGTTCCCCTCCGCTGAGCTCGAAGGGTTTGAAGCCCTTTCTCTGGAGTAGATTGACCAATTCAAGATTCTCGGTGGTGGTTGATTCGATGACCTCCTGGCCCCGGTCCTTCACGATGGGAGCGTAGGAAGTGTTCTGCCACACGGTCATATGTGGGAATAATGCGATATTCTGGAAGATATAACCCAGATCGCGCTCGAAAGTGGGTATGCCAGTTACCTTCTTCCCGTCAATGAAGCAATCCCCATCTGTGGGTTCCCATATTCCTGAAAGAATTTTCACAAGGGTGGTCTTGCCACAACCAGATGGGCCAAGCACCGTGACATACTCTCCCTCTTTGATGGTGAGGTCTATGTCCTCACACGCGGTGACCTTGCCGAAACGCTTGGTTATGTTCTTCATTGTTATTTCTGGCATTGGATCTCACCTCCTGTCACCATTATACCATCTCCAGTTCTTTTTTCAGCCCGCCATCAGGCTCTGGGAACACCAGCATTCTTTCTGGAGAATAATGAATATTCACCCTGTCTCCGGCTCTGAACTTCGTGGCCTGATATCCTGGAAGTCTAGCATGTATCATCTGGCCGCTGTCAAGCTTCACTTCAAAGTCCGAGAACCTGCCCAGGAATAATATTCTCTCGATCTGGCCAGTGAAATTATTGATATCCACTCCCCATCTATCCTTGGTCATGAGCGTGAATTCGGTCTTGATGCCCGTGACCACTCGGCTCCCAGGCTTGATGCCAGTTGCCTGAGTATGATAATCCTGGCCATCATCTCCCGTAATGACCGCCCTATCACCCTCAACGGCTTTCAGGACCCCACTTACGAAGTTCGCCTCTCCCACGAAATGATGAATGAAAGGCCCTGATGGCTCATTGAATATCTCCTTCGGTGTTCCAGACTGAATGATCCTTCCATCCCGCAATACGAGTATCCTATCGGATATGGTGAGAGCTTCTTCTTGATCATGAGTTACATGGATGGCGGTCATTCCCATGTCCTTGGATAATTTCTTTAATTCATGCCTTAGGTCTAGGCGCAGGCGGGCATCCAGTGCGCGAAGTGGTTCGTCCAGAAGGAGTATCTTCGCATCCGCGGAAAGTGCGCGTGCCAGGGCATTCCTCTGCTGCATCCCACCACTCAGTTCTCTGGGCAAGGCATCCTTTCTCTCGTAAAGATGGACCATCTCCAGCATCTCGCGGCCGACGATCTCCACCTGCTCGGGATCCCAACCTCGGGCTATAGGGCCGAAGGTGGTGTTCTCCCACACATCCATGTGGGGGAATAATGAATAGGACTGGCTGAGGAAAGCGACCTTCCTTCTCTCAGGCGGCAGGTCATCCACACATTCACCGTCAATGAATATACTGCCAGATGTTTGCTCTGTTAATCCAGCGATCAAACGCAATAATGTGGTCTTTCCCGCACCCGTGGGACCAAGGATGGTCAGATATTCACCGTCCTTGACATCGATGGTAAGGTCATCAATGGCCACCAGGTCTCCGAAGGCCTTCTTTAAATTCGTAATGCGAATTTCAGGCATCAGAGATCACCTCCTATTAATGAGCTGATGAACATTAGCTATCACCTGCCTTTCGGGAAATGCGAATTCGAATCATTAGCTATCACCAGCCTTTCGGGAAATGCGAGTCCGGATCATTAGCCATCACCAGCCTTTCTGGTCATATAACGCATTAACATCATGGTGATGAATGAGATGAATATAAGAGCGATGCAGGCCAGTGCCGCGGGGTAGTAGTCCCCGGCCTTGACCAGTCCGACAATGTAGACCGGAACCGTGTTCGCATCCTTGACGACAGCCAGGGTTGCGCCGGTCTCTCCCAAGCTCCTCGTGAAGGCCATGATCGCCCCTGCCAGTACCGAGAACTTGATGGATGGGAAGACTATCTTCCTGAACACGAACATTGGTTTAGCTCCCAGTGTTCGGGCTGTTTCTTCGTAGGTGGGATCCAACTCCTCCATCGCCCCCGCGACATTCCTCACCACAAGTGGAAAAGTGAATGCCAGGTGAGCGGAGATAACAAGAAGCGTGGTCATTCCCAGGTCCATGGAGCCCCAGAACATTCCCAGAGAGATTCCAAGGGCCGAGGTCGGAACGATAAGCGGGACATTCACCAGGACATCCAGTATATTGGAGATCATTTTATTGGTCCCTCTTACTATGTAAATGGCCAGCGGCACCCCGAATATGAGATTTATTATGGTTATCACGGCCGCCACGAAGAAGGAAAAGCTCATGGCACTCCAGAAGCCGTCCCAGTCCACTGGAGAGGGCTCTCCCGTGAACACGAAACTAAATATGAAGAATGATGGGATGATGAGTATCACGAACATGAACAGGAAGGATAGAGCATCTTTCATCTTCGGGAACACGCCCTTGCTGAGCAATCTCTCTGGGCCTGGCATGACCTTTCTGAGTGGGAGTTTGAACTTCATTATCACGATCTTGATGATGACCAGAAGTATGAGAGTGATGATAACCAGTATCATAGCAGTGAAGGCCAGCTGGGGCTCAAAGCCTCCGGCATGCTTCCACGCGCCTATGAGAGTTGGCCCGGTCTTCATCGGGTAGGCCAGTTCTCCCATGGAGGGAGACATCATCGCCAGGGCGGCCATGGTCCCACCGGTCTCACTCAGACTCCTGGCGAAGCACAGAATGATCCCTGTCACCAGCCCGGCCCTGAACAATGGCAGAGTGATGGTCCTGGCAACCGTGAGTGGTGGTGCTCCCAAAGTGGATGCCGCGATCTCATAGTTGATGTCGATCTCCTGAAGTATGGCCGATAATGAACGCACCATGTATGGATATGAAAATACAATGTGAAGCAATATGATAAGAACAAATGGCGATGATGTCAGGCTGAGCGAGCCATATGGATCAAGGCCAGGGGTCACGGCCCAGAACATGGCTGTTGAGAATCCCAGGGCCGCGGTCGGAATGGCCAGCGGCATATCAATCAGGGTGTCGATGTATTTTTTCCCTCGGAAATCCTTCCTCACCATGAGCCAAGCCATTGGCAATCCTGCCGTGAAATCAATTATCGTGACAATTGTGGCAATGATGAAAGAAACTTTCAATGCATTCTTGACCAGATCCCAGGGGCGGTCACTTCCCGACCTGAGAGTTACGGGTTCCTCCCATGTTTCGATCAAGCCGCTACCATTGGACACGGTCAATGTGTGAAAGCCATCTCCCACATGGTGGAAATAATTGTAAGTGTCATTGGCACGGGCTATGAATGTGTATGAGCCAGTTCCATTTACCATGACCTCTTCTTGGAACTCTATCTCCCTTTCTCCGTCATTCAAAAGGGTGATGGTGTAATTAAGATGCATTTCCACTTCGGTCTCATAGGCCACTTGAATAGAATAGGTCTGGGTAACATCGATAATATCCTGTGAAATGAAAGTTATATTATTGGCAGGAAGCTGGACTCTGGTAAATTGTATCTCAGGAGGATCGGTCATGACCGAATCTTGTATCTCATCCCAGCCAGTGAAGGCATAGGTGAGCACGAAAAGAGTGGGAACTATTACTAGCATTATGAAGAAAATTATCACCAGGGCGTACCAGCCCTTGATGACCTTTTTTCCGGCAATGAAATTCGATATCTTCTCTCGAAGGTTCATTGGTTTTTCCTCTGTGCTTTTCTTATCACATCCCCTTATAGAAAACAATCGTATCTATACTTACTCTCAATAATATATATAGCCTATAGAGAACAGTTTATTATGGTATTGTCCATCTTTAAAAAACTCGGGAATTTAAATATATGATGTATTACAATATACAGTATCAATGCCTCTAACTCCATTTCATTTAGGTATCGCCTGGCCCATCTGGATAAGAGCCAGAGATAAGTTCCATTTTGTTTGTCTCAGCTTTGGAGCCGCGGTTCCAGACCTAGAAATATTGTGGTTGGCCCCATTCGTATCCGAGCCAGGCCATGCACGAGGGCTTCTTCATTCCTTTTACGGTGCATTGACAGTGGATGTGGTCATCACCCTCATGGTCGCCTACCTTCTCGTGCCACCAATAGGCCGGTGGCTAAGGAAGCGTGCGAGGAACGGAGGCGAGAAATGGCACATATTCGCAGGCGTGGACATCACAAGGGCTCCCCGAGACCCTGCCTGGGCGGTCCTATCCGCCCTCATCGGCACAGTGAGCCATGTGACACTCGACCTGTTCACCCACGAGTTCAATCCGATATTCTATCCCTATCATCTGGACAAGGACATCAACTGGCTTCTATTCCCTGATGATCTGTCCCTATCCCTCATAGTGTTCTACATTCCACTGGGGATAATACTATTCTATTACCTGCTGAAGTATTGGACGAAGCCTGGGCCTGACAAAGCATAGATCATTGCTCTAACCTGGGGAGATCAAACTCCCCAAGCAAGGAATGCAACGGTCATGATTCCAATTACAATAGTTATCAGGATCACGATACCCAGATGCTTCTGCATGACCTGACTTTCCAGTTCTGCTCCTCCATCAATGGTCGCAACCGCATTATTGATCTTGGATGGTGTTATGGCACTGGCCACTCCACCGGAATTGGCATGAGCTCCGTAGATGGTCATGAACTCGGCATCACTGTAATTGAGGTTGGTAGCCGCCTGCTTCTGAATTGGGTAGAACAGGACATTGGAACCAGTCTCCGAGCCACCTACCATGGCCCCGAAGAGACCAAGCCAGGCCGCGAAGAATGCGAATTTCGCACCCAGTGTATTGGACAGTGCGTTCCCGATGACCATATTCATATTGAGATTTGCAAAATCAGGCACCGGCACCATGGTGCTGTTTATGGTGTGCATCGCGCTCCAGGCCATGATATAGGCGATGGAGAAGAACAAAGAATAGGCAATTGCCGGACCCCATATTCGAACTTTCCAGACATTGAAGACATTGGTCAGCTGCTCCTTGGTCGGCTTGAGAATGAAGAGAGATACCAGGAGTGATATGAATATCCACGTGTAGGTCTGGGCCAGCACGTCGAAGTCCACCCCTTCACCGAGAATAGTGATCGCAACACCATCAACGGCTTTGAGCTCTGTGGTTATGGCGGGTACACTGATCAAGAGAGCCAGTGTTATGAGGATGAGCCATGGTGACATTGCCTTCATGATCTTCTTGCGGTCCAGAGGTTCATCGAACTTGGGGAGCTTGCCGGTGTATTTCGAGTAAAAGTAAAGAATACCCATGGTAAGCATACCTGCCAGGACACCGATGATCATTACAGGCACACCGATGATTATGAAAACAAGACAACTTATTCCAATGGTCAAACCAGCCACGAGGGCATCTATCCAGCCCTTCTTGACGGATTCCTTTCCTCCGATCACCCACAGCATTGCGAATGATATGAGAACCGCGATAACTGGCAGGTAGATGCAGACCTTGTAGGTGAACATCTCCAGATCAAGGCCGAAGATGTCTGCCGGAAGAGTGAGGGGAATGGCCAATAATGCGAAGCTTGTCGTCGCATTGTACCCTAGAACAGAAACACTGACCGCGGCGAAAGGCGAGAAGCCCAGTGCCACAAGAAGTGGTGGGAAAAGTGAAGGCGTTACAACACCTAATGAGGTCACAAAGCTCCCGAAGCCGATACCGATGAAGATGGCCTGCTGCTCGGGTGTTGCCGCAACACGCTTGATGGCCTCGGATATGGTATCCAGAGCACCGATCTCCTTCATGAGGAAGATCATTAGCATTGTGGCGACCACGGCTATGGTGATGCCAAAGGACTTCAGAAGGCCGTATATCGTGGCTCCACCAGCTACAATAAGATCTGTCTTGAAGACCGTGCATGCCAGAGCCAATGTCACTAACCATCCAACGACAGCCATTCTTGCTCCGGATTGCTTGAAGTACAGTATACCTATCAGGACCACTATCATTGGCAAAATAGCGAGTAACCACAACATGGGACGGAGGAATGAACCCTTTGGTTTATAAGTTGCGGTCTAGTGCACTAATTTCTGATGAAAAATTCACTATTATTTCACTATTATTCCATCAATTATCCCATATAGATATTGAACAGATATCCAAATTACTATTCATCCACAACTTCCGCCCTATCTATCCTATAATGACCGGACATGCCTTCCCACACTCTCTCGGCCTCCAGAATGTTCAGATATTTTGAGAAATTGGGCCCATCCAGCACGAGGGACTCGAACTCCCCGCCCTCTCCCGCGATGTTCATCCGGTTCTTGAGGGCCAGCTTATCAAGGTCTGCCAGTGCATCATCATCCAGCATCCTGCCGAGCCAATCCTCCCCCATGCCATCCGCATACACGCCCACGACCATCATCTCGAAGCCAGAATCGATCATATCCTTGAGAAGCATGCGCTGATCCTTTCGCCACAATGGTGAGAAGACCTTGATATCCAGGTCATGGCATATCCGGTTTATCCTGGTGGTCTGGTAATCCGATGCGATGGCTCCAGTTATCAGGCCAGTTATTTCCATGGATGCCAATAATTCCTTCAGATCATCCAATTCCACCTCTTCCTCGCCACCAGTCATCGCCTTGGAAAGTGGGATGCCCAGGCACTCGGAGAGTTGATCCGTGAGACAGATATTGGGCACGTGGAACATGTAAGATTCGCCTTTCTCGGGAATGATCGTGATGAGGTGTTCGACATCCCAGCCCCATTGCTGGGCAATGTAAATGGCATAGGCAGAATCCTTGCCTCCGGAGAAGAGTGCGGCGACCTTCATGACCCTCCATCACATAATTGGATGATAAAGTTTGGGCTCCTCCATCACTTGGTTCCGGTCAATATCAATCTATAAATATCAAAGATACCTTTTCCAGACTCAATGGTTGAACGTATTTCTTTACCCATCGAGGATAGAATTATTCTTTATCTCTCGGACTTCGAATCCCTGGAGGATGTTTACGAGACCACTATGGACCTCACCCAGAAGGGCATATCCCAGAATGTGGATGTCCAGAGAAAGCATGTGTCCCGGTATCTCAAGAAACTTTTAGAGGCGGACATGATCTGCGAGAACCAGTGCCACGTGGTGGGTGCCAAGCAGAGGATGAAGTGCTATTATCTCTCATGGGAAGGGAGGAAGAAATCCAAGGACATTCGCAAGACAGTGAGCGACAAAAAGGTGAATCTGTCCATTGCTGGCGAGATCGTGGAAATGAAGATATCCGAGATAGACGGGGCCACATCCGTTCATCTCACTCTTTCGGACATAGTGAGCGAGGCCATGAAGGCCAATGGTCATCTGGTCAAGGAAGAGCTGGAGACCATCGAGGAGCGGAAGAGGAAGGAACTGGATGACAGAACCCAAAAGACAGATATTTATCGCCAGGCCCTGAACACCGCCTGGAGGAATGGAGTTCTCACACCCTCGGAAAAGCACCTGATCGGGGCGCTCAAGGACCACCTGAAGGTGTCGGATGAGGAACATGACATCATGGAGAATGAGATCATCAATAATATGAAATACGGCAGGATGGAACTCATGGAGCTCTTCACCGAGATCAAGGAGGTCATCGGCCAGTCACCCACGGCCAGGGAAAAACAGGTGCTGGGCCTGCTAAAAGAACAGCTAAAGATATAGAATGGGGGGCTAGGGAACGGGTTCTAAGGTAGGAACTATATCCCAATACCCGGCACAATATCCCCCGAGCTCCTCACACCTAGCACCTAACTCCCAAACTATTTGTACATAAGCGACATTCCCATGCCAGGGTTAGCATGAATCGTATAAAGACATTCATACAAGGTTTTGACGACAGGATAAGCAATGGGATTCCAGAGGGACATTGTGTTCTCATAGCTGGAGAGCCGGGGGCGTACAAGAGTTCCATCGCCTTCAATATTCTCTATAACCAGGCACTGGTCGAGGGAAAGAAGAGCGTGTACATCACACTGGAGCAGAGCCGT
>JAGLQE010000081.1 GCA_023137005.1 Thermoplasmata archaeon | reverse complement strand
GCTGAATATGGTGATATGTGAATAATCCTGCTTGGCTATGAGAACAGCATAGCTGGTCGCATAGCTGGAATGCCACATGGGTGTTGACACGACAAGTATCTTCTTGACCTCTTTGCCCAGATCCCGGGATTTAAAGACAACCACATCGCAATCCGCCCTCTGGACCAATTCATCGATATTGTGCCCGAATATGTGGTCGGCCTTTGCCTCTCCTCTCCAGCCGATTATTGTTAGATTGATCTTCTCCTCATCGATGGTATCGAGTATGGCATCCGAAGCCAGGCGGGAGATCAAAACCTTACTCTGGCATTTTATGCCCTCTCTGTCCAGTATCTTCTTGAGCTTGTCCACCACTTTGATATGAGGAGTTAGCTCTTTGAAATTCATGGAATCCAGGGGAATTCCCCGGTCCATCTCTATGACCTTGATGAGATGCACCTCTGCATTCTCCACCCTGGCGACCAGGGCGGCGAACTTAACAAGGTCCTTCTGTTCCTCATTGGTAACTGGAACCAGTATCTTGTATTCCTTAGCCTTCTTCATATGCTCCTTCCTATCGGCTACCACATCAGGATGCCCATCCCTCTCTATCTTTTCTATTTTCTCTTTTCCACCATACAGATAAAAGGCCATCAGCCCGATCTCTATCCACACGATGGCGATGATCACTGACATAGGATAATCCAACCAGACACCGAATATAAGAACGACCACTGTGAGAACCCCGATAATGGGAACGTATGGAAAGAGCGGCATCGTGTACTTCCTCTCTATATCCGGGCGCTTGTATCTCAGAGTTATGGCTGAAATATTGACGAACATGAAAAGAAGAAGGAACATCACAGCTGTCGATGCGGCAATTTCCTCGATTGGTAGGATCAAGGTCATGATGATTATTATGAGGCCACTGGCTAGTATTGCAATGTGTGGTGTGTGCGTCTTCTTGCTTAGATTTCCGAATGACCGTGGCAATGAACCGTCCCTTCCCATTGCGAAGGATACCCTCGATGAAGAAAATAGAGTTGAATTGATGGCGGCCAGGGTTCCAAGGATAACCCCCATTCCGATTATTATTATTCCCCAGTCCCCAGGCATTGAAGCTCCAGCTACGCGCG
>JAGLQE010000080.1 GCA_023137005.1 Thermoplasmata archaeon | reverse complement strand
TGTGCGGCCTCGGAAAGCGTGGTCTTTGACTCACTTGGAGGAAGGATGTCCAGAGACGTGCGTCCAGGCGAGATAATCGAGATAGACCCCAAGGGCTTCATGTCCCACAAAGGAATTTCCGCTCCCAATAGCGGCCACTGCTTCTTTGAATGGATATACTTTGCCAGGCCCGATAGCTACATCGAAGGCCGTATAGTTTACGATGTTAGGAGAAAGGTGGGTATGACATTGGCCAGGGAAAACCCCGTGGATGCGGATTTCGTTATCCCGGTTCCCGATTCCGGAAGAGCTCATGCCATCGGCTACTGCGAGGCAGCTGGGATCCCTTATGCGGAAGGACTCATCAAGAACCGTTACATTCAGCGAACCTTCATCATGCCAAATCAGAGAGACCGCGAGACAGCGGTCAATCTTAAACTCAATGCCCTCAGGCCGGTTATCGAAGGGAAAAAGGTCATTTTAGTGGATGATTCCATTGTTAGAGGGACCACCATGAAGAAGATAGTCAAGCTGGTACAGGATGCGGGCTCCAAGGAAGTGCATATCAGAGTTGGCTGTCCACCCATCCGAGCCCCATGCTACCTGGGGATCGATATCAAGAATAGGAATGAGTTCATCGCCAATAAGAGGAATGTCGAACAGATAGGCGAGTACCTGGGCTGTGACTCCATAGCCTATATCTCCTTAGAGGGATTGGTCGATGCCATTGGGCTTAAGAAAGAGAAACTGTGTTTGGGATGCCTGACTGGCGAATACCCCCTGAAGATCAAAGGGGAAAGGATGCGGAAGGAGTAGGGTTATCTTTCAGATATTTTCCCAATGAAACCATTTTCTCACCAAAGATATTTCTATACCATATACTTACTCGGCAGAATAGGAGTGAGTAGATGAAGCGCGACTTAATTTCCATACTGGATGTCAAGGATGAGATCGATATTTTACTGGACAGGGCAATGGACCTGAAGGCCAAGCAGAAGGCGGGCCAGGCCGAAAGAAGCCTTGATAAAAAGGTACTGGGCATGATATTTGAAAAACCCAGCCTGAGGACCAGAGTGTCATTCGAGATAGGCATGTACCATCTCGGAGGAACCGGTCTTTACCTCTCGCCCAATGAGATCCAGGTAGGAAAAAGGGAGAGCGTGTATGATGTGGCAAAAGTTATTTCCCGGTATGTTGATGGCATCATGTATAGAGCTTTTGATTACAGGATAATGAAGGAACTCGCAGAGCACGCGGATGTACCAGTTATCAATGGATTGGACGATCTGGAACATCCTTGCCAGATACTCGCCGACCTCCTTACCGTGAAGGAGCAGAAAGGCAGTTTGAAAGGATTGAAAATGGTCTACCTGGGTGATGGAAACAATGTCTGCAATTCACTTCTACTCGGATGCGCCGCAGTTGGAATGCACATGGTGGCCGCCTGCCCAGAAGGTTACGAGCCCAATGCCGAAATACTGGCAAAGGCCAAGGCACTGGGAACCGAGAGAGGCTGCACCATCGAGCACATGACCGACCCCAAAGCCGCGGTGACAAATGCGGATGTCATCTACACTGACACATGGGTTTCCATGGGAGAAGAGGCAGAGAAAGAGAAGAGGAACCAGGTCTTCCCGCCCTTCCAAGTTAATGATGAATTAGTGGCACTGGCCAAGCCGGACTATGTGTTCCTGCACTGTTTGCCCGCGCACAGGAATGAAGAGGTCACGGATTCTGTGATCGATTCGCCCAATTCCAGGGTTTTTGATGAAGCTGAGAACCGGATGTGGGCCGAAATGGCTGTTATGGATCTGTTTATGAAGTAGCCATTTCGGCAAAAAGCAATGATTCAGCAACCATAATTTCGAGCAGGGTAACCCGAGTTCTCTTGGATGGGGAACCTTCTCTTGGAGGGTTAGCCCTAATTTGCGTAAATTTCGCAAATTATTAGTTCG
>JAGLQE010000008.1 GCA_023137005.1 Thermoplasmata archaeon | reverse complement strand
TCTTCGGTGATGTTCTTGAGATTTAGAACACCCACATTCTTCATGTAATCGCCGTCATCCTCATCATGGTGATGGTGGTGATGGTCATGGTTGCCATCATCCACTTCGATGTCGACATTAATTTCGCCAAATTCCTTGTCGATCTTGGCAACGGCCTTGGAGATCTTCTTGTCCACGCCTGCCATGGCCTTGTCCACCTTGGCCATTATCTTATCCAGGTCCTCGATTCCGGAGTTTTCCAGGGCCTTCTCTATCTTCGCGGCCAGTTCTTTCTTGCTCATGCTCATGGTTTCTCCCTTGATCTTCACCTTGATCAGCTTGTCTTCGTTCACACTTTCCGGCTCACTTTCCTTATCATTCTTCGTCATTTGTTGTACCTCCTAGGTCTATCACTATCTCGGCCGAAGGAACACTATACAGCTTTACCTCCCTCAATCTCTTTCCCAGTGCCTTCTTCGACTGTATTAAGCCGGCACTTTCCAGTCTCTGAAGATGGAATAGAGTTGTTGGGAGCGGAATTTCCATGATCTCTGACAATTGGCTCGCTGTATGAGGTGATGCGATAAGCTCTCTCAATATTCCCCGACCGACCTCGTTAGCCAGTTCCAGGGCGATGAGCTTTGCCTGCCATGAATCGTAGTCAAACCGTGCCATATTAGCGTCCCTCGACAATGATAGATATGTTCTTAAGTCTATTTAACAGCCTGGACTTGTTCAAAAATACTTGAAGTTCAGGAATTGTTGAGGTCAGAAATTTCATCCTTATTTTTACTATCTGGCTCACCCTTAAGTTCAACTTTTTCCAATTCGTCGAAGTCAGGAACAAGGGTTTCCAAATTCCTTATCCTCTTTATGCTGTAAGCGGTGATGGCCGTGAGGGTGGATCCAATACCACATAATAGGAATATGAGTCTCATTCCTGAACCCGGGTCAGTGCCCAAAAGCCATCCGAAGACCTCTCCCAAAGCTCCTCCACCTGTCATGGACGGCTCGAAAATGTTATCTGCTAATGGTCCGGCAATCGCCATACTGACAGCACCAGCTCCCATGGCGATGAACCCTCTGGCCGCGAAGACCCTGCCCTGTTTATTTGGCTCAACCTTGGATTGCCAGATAGCCTGACTTGAACCCATTACAAAGGGCCCGGTGAATCCCAGAATGAACCCGACCAATGACCAAATGATGACCTCGGAGCCTAATCCGAAGAACATCTGGGTCATTCCCCCTATGGCTATGACGCTCATGATGACCAGTATCTTCTTATCTTTGGAACCACCCCAAACAGCCATGGTGATGCCCCCCATCAGGCCGCCTATTCCGGCACTTGCCATGACGGTGGCCAGTGAGATCGCATCGCTATTGGTCACAGCCAGTATCATCGGCGCCAGTAGGATCATGCTCATATTACTGAAGAAATTGGTGGTGAAATAGGTCATCTGAAGCCCGAACAATGGCTTTTTATTGAATATGTATTTGAAGCCATAGACGGCATCCTTGAAGACGCCCTTCACTCCATGACCGATGTCCTCGGCTATCTCTGGCTGTGGGATGCGGACGAATATCAATATACTGATGGCTAGGCAGAAAGTCACGATGTCTATCATCATTATGCCTTTTATGCCGATGAACACGATGAAGAAGGCAGCAGCTATGGGTCCGAATATCCCGGCTATCGAATGGCCTATCCCGATCATTGCAGTAGCGCGCCCATAATCCTTTTTGTCTATCATCATGGTCACAGCAGCTGAGTAAGCAGGGAACTGGAAGGAAGTGAAGACACCGATGAAGGCCGCTATGATATAGAGATGCCAGATCTCTAGAACATCCGCATTGTACAGGAGCAGTATCATGATAGTGCCTATACCACCGGCCAGGTCACTGAATATCATTGTCAATTTCCTATTCCAACGATCCACGAAATGCCCGGCTATGGGCGTCATCAAAATAGCAGGTGCGAATCCAAAGAAACCGATGAGAGCCAGTGATGTTGCAACACCTGTCTTTTCCCAGGCCCACAGCATCAGACCGAATATGGTCATTGATGATCCCAGCATGGATGCCATCTGGCCAAGCCAGATCATGGTGAAAGTTCTCATGTTTTTTTCATTGCCAGCCTTTGGCACATTATCTGTATCTTCGGTCATTGAACTCCTGTATTATGGGAAGACGGCTATGCCTTTCGTTAACGAATATAATACTTCTGAGGTTAATATAATATATGAATACTTCAACAATTGTTGAGGTCATGGGCTTCTTTCATATATTTTATTTAGTGGCTTTGCCATGGGGGTCTGCATGGTTGGGATCGAGAAGGAGTTGGATAGTGAGGACGAGCCCACTCAATCTCCTGAATTAGAGGATGACAAGCAC
>JAGLQE010000079.1 GCA_023137005.1 Thermoplasmata archaeon | reverse complement strand
TTCAACCCCTGTCTTGCCAGTCGTTCGGCAAGAGCATCGAATTCCTCCAGAGAGAGTTCTTTCTGCCCGGATATTCTATTATCCACCTCATAGCAGTGCTTACAGCTCAGATTGCATTGTATCGTTGGTGCCAGGGAACACCCGATCATCCGATCAAGGCCAGATATACGCGATTTCAGGTATTCCTGAAATCCGTATGCCAGATAATATGGGAGCATCAGTTTATCATGTCATAATTGTTACTTATACCTGTCCATCATCAAATGAAAATCACAAAATCTAATTATCATCAATACCATTCTCCCTCAATGACCAATGTCCTTTTCATGACCGAGACCAGGGATGAATTGAAGGAATATCTCTTGAAAAATACGAACAATGGCTCTATTGATCTTATATTTCCGGAGGACACTAGTGAAGAGAATATCCTGAAACTCGCCAGGGATGCAGATATTATAGTTGGCTGGAGGCCTAGTAGGGAAATGTTGGATACCGCTGCTGGTCTGAAATTGTTCATCAATCCTGGAGTGGGAGTTCAGAACATCATTGGATTGTTCAAGGAGGTCAATGAGGATAGAGAGCTCATCCTGGTGAACGGTCATGGCAATACCTATTACACGGCCCAGAACACTGTGGCAATACTCCTGGCATTGCTCTTCAAGCTTGTTCCCCACCATAACTGGATGATGGAAGGCAGGTGGCGCACTGGTGATGAAGAGGGCGAGGCCACACCATTGCGACACCGAAGGATAGGCCTGCTGGGCTACGGTCATCTGAATTCCAAGGTCCACAGGTTCCTGGCCAATTTCGAAGTGGATTTTTCTGTTCTTAAAAGAAGCTGGAACAGGATGGAGCATGATATTCCCACCCCAATTAACAAATTCGATGACACCCAGCTTCATGAGTTCTTGAAGGAGATAGATATCCTGATAATAGGCCTTCCACAGACCACAGATACCAAGGCCCTCATCGGGGAAAGAGAGTTGGAGCTCCTTGGACCAGATGGGATATTGATAAATGTGTCAAGGGGCAGAATAGTGGATGAAGAAGCCCTTTTCAATGCCTTGAAAGATGAGAATATTGCTGGAGCGGGGTTGGATGTCTGGTATGAATATCGCCCAGAGCCAGATGCTGAAGAAAGAAAATATCCCTACAGCTTTCCATTCCATGAACTGGATAATATCGTTATGTCACCCCACAGATGCTATTCGCCCTTTGACTCCCTAGAGCGCTGGGACGAGGTTGTGGAGAACATCAAAAAGGTGGATGCTGGCAGGACCGACTTCATCAATATCGTGGATCTGAAGAGGGGGTATTGATAGATGGAGAACTTCAAATGCCAGAGCTGT
>JAGLQE010000078.1 GCA_023137005.1 Thermoplasmata archaeon | reverse complement strand
GTCAATCCAACCGCAACCTGCACCCCGTATCTAGCTGGCAACCGACCGAAATTCAAAGAGCACATAGCCTGGTCAGAGTCATCCGCGGTATCATTTTCAAATTCAGTCATCGGAGCCAGGACGAATAGAGAAGGCGGTCCATCGGCTTTGGCCGCGGCCATTTGCGGTGTCACACCCAATTATGGATTACACCTGGATGAGAACAGGAAGCCGGATGTCATCATCAACATTGATACTGAATTGAAGTTCAATGCAGATTACGGGGCCTTGGGTTATCATGTCGGTAAGCTGGTGAAGAATAAAAAGCCGTATTTCAAGGGTCTTCCCAAGGATGCTGGTACTGATCAGCTCAAAGCACTGGGTGCTGCAATGGCCGCTTCTGGCGCAGTGGCTCTTTACCATGCCGAGGGAGTGACTCCCGAGGCCCAAGAGATGGACATTGAAGGATTAGAAACCTTCAATGTTGGCAAACAGGAGCTGGCCGACACCTTTGATAAGCTCAATACAGGCTCTATACCCGATATCGCAATAGTCGGATGCCCTCACGCCTCCCTCCAAGAGATCCAATCCCTTGCTGACAAGCTGGATGGAAAGAGATTGAAAAGACCCATCTGGATATGCACCTCGCGGGTGATGAAAGAGGAAGCAAAGAGCAAGGGTCTTGTTGACATTATTGAGAAAGCTGGAGGAAAGGTCGTGGCCGATACATGCATGGTCGTATCCCCAATTGAGGACATGGGTTACAAGATAACTGGAGTTAATTCTGGAAAGGCAGCCAACTACCTGCCTGGCTTCTGCCAGCAGCAAGTGGTGTTCCATGATGTTGACGAGCTCATTAGGAGGCTGATAACATGAAAGGACGTATGATAAACCACGGTAAGGCCGAGGCCGAGGCCATCGTGTCCTCCGAGCCCATCGGGTTCTATGGTGGGATAGATGCCAAGACCGGCATCGTCATCGAGAAAGACCATCAGCTGGAAGGCCAGTCGGTCACGGGCAAGGTCCTTGTATTTCCGCAGGGCAAGGGTTCGACAGTGGGCTCCTATGTTATTTACGGCCTGCACAAGAATGGAGTTGGCCCCGCGGCGATAGTGAATAAAGAGACTGAAACAATTGTTGCTACTGGGGTCATACTGGCTGATATCCCTTGTGTCGATGGTATAGATATTGAGCAGATCAAGACTGGCGATAAACTCCGAATAGATGCGGATGAAGGCCTGGTCGAGGTCCTGTAGGCGAATATGCTGGCCATCATCAATGCCCTGTTGATCGGATTCCTATGGGGTATCCGCCGAGGTGCAAGTTCATGCCTGGCATTGTGCATTCCTTCCATAATCCCCACTCTGGTGGAGGAACGAGGGGACTGGAAGAACGGCCTGAGGGTGGCATTGTGGTTCAATACACCCAGAATATTTTTACTCACACTTTTAGGAATGGTGATCGGGGCTGGGGGCTATATCATAAAAGAAGGAGTTCAGGAATTCACTGCTGGCTCCATTGTCTGGTCATTGGGATACGGGATAGTCGGATGCATCATGATCATCTATGGAACCTATATCTTCGCCACCATATCGGAGGAACTGGCCTCTCCCACCCCGACAAACAATGGCGAATGTGATGTAAAGGTCCATCATCCACTGATCTCCAGGTTCAATATGGTGGTTCCCAAGACCAGGTCCGGTCTATTGCTGTGGGGTGGACTGGTCAGCATCGCGTGCATTGGGGAAACAGTACTGGCAATAGAGACGATCTTTGTGGGGATATTCACGACCGAGGCGGCCACCAGCCCGGTCTCCGGGGCTTTACTGGGTGGCCTGGCCTTCTTCATATTCGCAATAGGGACCGCCATTCCATCCATGCTGATATCATCCTTCAGCACCACACTGGCTGACAGGGAAAAACGTAGAGAAAAATTACTTCAGATCGAGAGGTTCTCTGGAATTTTGATGATCGTGTTCGGCGGAATACTGGTGATGACGGCCTTATTTGTTATCTGAGATTATTTCTTCTTCCAGGTCTTCTGTTCCTTCTGGTGTTATATCATCTTCAATGGTAGGTTCATCCTTGGCAACTGGCTTGGATATTTTACCAGGCTTCTTCATAAGCCTTGCAATATTCAACCCGATGGCCACCATGGCGAATATTATCAGAACTCCAATTCCCCAGGCATTGAAGGTGCCAGTATCGCTCTCTCCCCCATGGTGTTCTGTCTCCTCAACTGGTTCGATATGCACATCGTACCATTCGGATTCCATGACATTACCAGCCGCATCCACGGCAGTTATCTTGTAGTGGAAGATATTGTGAATGGCCTCGATGGGATAGGCACTGGTCGTGTAGGTATTGCCGTCCTCGGTGGTCATATTAAGTTCGAATGTGGCCGAGCAGACCTCGTCCGTGCATGAGTAGTACATCATCTTTACAGAATCCAGTTGCGATGCATCCCCCACCACTGTGGTTATCTCTATGAGGTCCGTGGACAGTGGTTCGGCAGGTGAATTGTCGGAGCTGGCTATTGTGGGCGGCAGGATATCGTTCTTGACCAGTAGAATGATCTTTTGACTGATATCGATGGTACTGTCGAACACGCCTTTCGCCCTCACCCTGAACTCGGCCACATCACCCAGGGCGGCATTGGTATTAGAAGTGTCCAGTGTGATATCCGCGATCCCAAGGGCTGGAATGGTCATATTCGTATCCGAAAGAACAGTTGTCCAGCCATTCAAGGATATTAACTGATCGACAGTGATGTTCACGGGTATTGCTGAATCCTGGTAATTCCATAGCTGAAGATCGAAGCTGGCTGTACTATTGGGAAGTATGGCCTTCGTATCCTTGTCGATCTCCCATAATAGGGCATCCTCAATGCCCGCATCTATCATTTTGGAATTGACGAATTCTCCGTTCTGCCAGATGGATATGACAATACCCATATTGCTGAGTCTGAAATCCGAATAAGGCAGGACGTCGGTCCCATCCCATGTGATATTGATATCCTCCATGCCATTGCCAGCCAGGTCATAGGTCTGGTTCACGATAAGGTCGATGAAGGCATTGGGTATTGGGTCGCCGTGGATATTGGGGAATCGTGATACTTTTTCCACCAGCATGGCCTTGACCAGCACTGTGTGGGTGGCATTGTCCAGGTTGGTTATGAACATGCCTGCCTGGAGGCTTCCCGAAACCTCGCTCAATCCGCCGTCAATGGAGACATTGACCTGGGCGAAGTTCGAGTTGGAAAGTAATGTCATGTAGTCCGATGCCACATAGTCGATATCCGATAATTGGCCCCCGCCCAGCTTCTCTTCCGGCCCACCATTGAAGATAGCCCACGGATGACCCTGGCTCGCAATTGCCAACCCATTGAGGTCCCACTGATAAGTGGTCTCCATGTATGTGGAGTAATTGCCGGAGGTCGTGGGAGCATCTGTATTGTATGCCACGTAATTGGAGATACCGTCATGCTCGAATTCCACTAGAACTTCCTCGGTCACCGGGCAGTTGACACATGTCTCGTCCACAAAGAGCTCGACAAAAGGCATCTTGCCAGTGTCCAGAACAGATATGGGGCCGGATACGTTCCTGTACCTGGAGATCGCCTCATCTATAACCACTACCAGGTCGGCCTTCTTAGATACGCCACCATCACTGGAAGACCCATATACGGACTTGAAAAGCGGAACATCTCCAGCATCGGTCTGGTCCAGGGTCACGATGGCGAACAATGGCACTCCCGAAGTATCGTCCGGAGTTCCGAGAACATCATAATCATAGTAACTGGCTACCTCCTCATCGGAGTCGAGGTCCAGGTTGATGTGGATGAACTTTATCTGCTCCCCGTAATCCACCTCCAATTCATGGATATAGGGGTCCATCTCATCGCATGCCGCGCATACGATGGTTCGATAATGAAGGAATACCGGACTACTATCCAGTGTCTCAATCACGAAATCCTGATGCATCCCTGTATCCGCATCGATATAGAACCATTCATCCGGGCTGACCGGGTCCAGGGCCAGGCATCCCAAACATGGTATCGCGTTTATTGCATCCACTCTCTCATAGCCGCTGTAGTATGCTCCGGAGATCATGAGGCTGGAGGCCAGTATTATAACGATGATCCAGGGCAGGAA
>JAGLQE010000077.1 GCA_023137005.1 Thermoplasmata archaeon | reverse complement strand
CGATCATCGGGATGAATTAGTTCACTGATCTGTTGGGGAGTCATTGAATAATACTCTTCTTTGCTGTAACCACCAATATGTTCAGCTGCAAGATTTGCAAAAATAAACTCATCATTTTGTCTAATAAGTATGGCCTGAAGCGAAGATTCCACTAGCAGTTTGTGTTTCTCCTCGCTTTCCTGCAATGCTTCTTCTGCCTTCTTGCGCTCGGTTATGTCTGTGATAGCACCGATTATTCCTGTAAACCTACCATCAATATCATGCATAGAAGATCTGTAGACTTCTACATCTATGGCCCTTCCATTCTTATGAATTAGTTTTACCGTATCACGCTTTTTAACAGGTTTCTTGCTTTTCTTAGCTCTATTTCTGAAATCCTTTGAGGTTTGTTGAGAATGATAGTCATCTGAAATTATAAAATCTAAATTTGTACCTATAACTTCATCAGCTTTATATCCAACGAGTTTTACAAGTTGAGGAGAGGCATACATAAGCTTAAAATCTTTATCATATTGATAAACCAGATCATTAAGATGTTCAACTATATCCCTGTTCCACTCCTCACTTTTACGAAGAGATTCTTCTGCTTCTTTCCTTTCAGTGATATCTTCACTTATGTAGATCACACGAAGGGGGTTGCCATCTTTGTCCAATATCGGAAAAAAGGTTGAGTGCCTCCATATTGTGTTCCCATTTACATCGATGTCTGATATTTCGCCCTTCCAGACCTTCTTCTGATTAAAAACTCTGTCAGCAATTTCATTATATTTCCTGCGGATGGTGGCTGTAGAAGAAATGAAATTACGCCAATTCATTCCAACAGGGTTGCCAAGAGTAGGGGCATATATCTCTGAAAATTTCCTGTTTGCAAAGGAAATGATGCCTCCAACTTCAATTACCGCAAGTGCATTAGGACTCTGGTCAATGATTGATGAGACCATCTCTGCTTGACTATTCCAACTTGTATTGCTTCCTTCGTTTATCATTTCAACTATGTGTGATATAACTGTTTGTATATATTAACTTTCCCTCTTTAACAAAAAATAAAAGTGCGAGATAAAGCCCATCATTTTTATCTACCCCAACCCCAATATTCCCCTCGGTGCTTCAAATGAAACTCTGGCAATCCCTCTATGCAATGATCTGGCTCGCTTTCCTCGAGATCTTGATCGTATTGGACCCCATCCAGGACATCAAGTATTCTCTTTTCATTCACTTATTCCTGGGCATCGGCATTGTTATCCTGGCCATATATAACAAAAAGAAGCTGTATGAAACAGACTGCCCGGACCGTGTGAAGAGAATTGCAGGCGTGATATTGACCATGTCCATCATTGCCGGGATAACTGGCATACTCATTAGATGGGACCCCATGGATCTTGGCAGGTTGCTTCATTTCTTGCACGTCGTTGTTAGTCTGGCCATCATGGCCCAGTCCGCTTCCTGCGCCACGGGATACGATATGTGGGAGGAGAAGGAATTTAGTGGAAAGGTCGGGCCGCCTAAGCCTCTTGAGCCCCCACAGCCATAACAATATAATCCACCACCACCTTTCCCATCTTGATGACCCTCAAATTCGAGCCATTACAGTTTCCCAAGGACGGAAAGCCACATGACAATATCATCGAGTGGTGGTATTTCAATGGGCATCTATCCGATAAGAATGGCAATGATTATTTCTTCATGGATTGCATGTTCAAGGCGGATGTGACAAAGGTGAACATCCCCTTCCTGAGGATGGTGCCGGTTAAGGATCTTTACTTCCACCACCACCTGCTTTCGGATGTCGGCACAGGAAAGAATTACAGTCACATATCACCTTATGTGATAGTGTCCAAGGACAGTTTCCTGAAACCACTTTTCTTCATCAATTACATGCGCCCGACACTGGATTATTACAATAATGAGATACAGGAGCTGGAGCCCTTCAAATACCGGATCAAGACCGAGAACTTCGATCTGATATTGGAGTCAAAGAAAAAACCATTACTGGAGGGCGGCGAGGGATTCCTGAAACTTAACTCACGGGAGACCTACTATTATTCTCTAACTAACATGAAGACCACTGGCCATGTGATAATAGATGGGAAGGCCATAGAGGTCGAGGGGAAATCCTGGATGGACCGGCAATGGGCCGATGCTCCGTACATGGATGATAAATGGACCTGGTTCTCCATTCAGCTGGACGATGATACGGAGATGATATGCTTTGAATATGATGATCTACAAAAGAAGGACCTTATCGCGGACTTTGTGGACAAGGATGGCAAGGCCACACATACGCGGGATGTCATCATAAAGCCCATAGGGGATGCCTGGACAAGTAAGAAGACAGGTGGCAAATACAATCTATTCTGGCATATTCGAGTTCCCTCCATGAACATCGACCTTACGACCAGACCCATTCTCAGCGACCAGGAGATGATATTCGGCTCCATAAATTACTGGGAAGGCGGAATTATTGTTGAAGGCACGGTGGATGGCAAGCAGGTCACTGGAAAGGGATTCATGGAATTATTGGGAATTCCAACCACCAAGCAACTGATCTCCAAATACGAATTATATGTCCAGAATGAAGTGTCTGAGGCTTTGGATCATGTAAAACGAACTGTCGGAGATCTGAAGAACACATTGAAGGACACACTGAAGGAAGAATTGTCCAAGATATGAACCCAGATATTCATTGAAGAGAATTGCAGTGAGACATGCGATCTTTTCTGGAACAATACTTATAAGCCATGTAGAGAATGAACCATCTGTTATCATGATAGAGATCCAGGAATTGTTCAAGACCTTCGGCAATGTCAAGGCCGTTGATGGTATTTCTTTAAAGGTCAATAAAGGTGAGATATTCGGCATACTGGGAACCAATGGTGCGGGAAAGACCACCACGATGAAGATACTGGCCTGCCTGTTAAAACCAACATCTGGAAAGGCATTCATCAATGGCATCAATGTCATGGAAAAACCCATTGAGGTGAAGAAGATAATAGGTTATCTCCCGGAAATGCCATCACTCTTTGAAAAACTAACTGGCCGCGAATTCCTCTATATGCTTGGAACATTGCGGAAGATGGATATTGATATTCTCAATAAGAGAGTTGACAAATTCGCAGATATACTGGAGCTGGATGGATCACTGGACATGGAGATCGGAACCTATTCCAAGGGCATGAGGCAGAGGATATCATTTGCTTCATCCATTCTTCATGAGCCCCCCATTCTGATACTGGACGAGCCAACATCCGGCCTTGACCCTCGATTTGCCAGGCTGGTAAAGCAATGGATAAAGGGGTATGTGGATAACGGGAACATTGTCCTGATGAGCACCCATGTCACGGAGATCGCTGAAAGCCTGTGCCACAGGATAGCCATAATCCATGACGGAAAGATCGTGGGAATGGGCACGCCGACCGACCTTTATAGAGAGGTTGGAGTCGAGAACCTGGAAGAGGCTTTTGTCAAGCTGGTGGAACAGAGGAGAGAATAACGTGCACGGCCCTATTTATGAGATCTTTTCGACCATCATATTATCTGGTTTCAGAAATGGCTCCAGGAGATTGAGGGATCATAAGCTCTACACGGCCTGGTCCATAATACTGATACTCACGGTATTTGGTTCTCTCACCTTGATAATCGCCATGGTGCTCAGGAATCTGGAGAACCTTGCCTTCCCTATCGAGATCAATGAGATATTTTTCTTTCTTTTCATGGCCATGATGGGAAAGTCATTACTTGATTCATACCACATGCTGGTAGAAAGACCAGCCTCCAACTTTTACCTCATCCAGCCAATGCCCCATTGGAAGATCATTACAGGTGTGCTTGTCTCGATCATGGCCCTAAATCTCATGCTATTGGCCATCGGCCTTGGCCTGATCACCATGTTCACCCTGTCTCATCCGGTCTTCCACTTTGTCATCCCCCCATATATGGTGCTCGATCTCATTTTACTAACATTACTGGCCTCGACAACTGGCCTTGCCTACGGGATACTCAGCGGCCTCGGAACATGGAAAAGAAAGATGGTAGGCTCATTCCTCTACAGCCCCATGATCTCACTGGTCTGGCTCTTCCTGCTTCAACTAAGGTTCGGGAATTGGGAATTGGTCAATATGCTTGCCCTACTGCTCCTGTCGTCCTTCATATTCATTCCACTATCATCGCATTTCCTGCTTGAATCCTGGAATACGATGACCTCGTCCAAGGCCAGATCTCATTTGCAAAAGAGAGAACACAATATCAAAAAGACCCATACCGTACTGGTCAAGAGATTCTTCGGAAATTCCGTGTCCACAATATATGATAAGGAGGTGCGGACCTTATTGAGGCGTAGAGAGGGCATAGGTAATGCCATAACTCTCATCGGTTTCATGGTCTTCGCATTCTATTTTTACAATCAGCTTGAAGGGTTCCTCGAGCTTCCCGGGCTCGCACTGGACATTCTTCCCATAGTCATCGTCGGATTATCACTGTTCCTGGCGGTCGTGCTTCTGGGGCTGGTCCCTGCACTTGGTATTGTGAGCAAGGATGGGAAGAATACCTGGGTATTCAAATCCATGCCGATAACCGGCCACCAGATAATACAGGGAAAGGCCCTCTCGATCCTCCTGATGCTTCCTTTCATAATTGTGTTCGTTGCAATACCCGTACCCCTGATGACCGGCTTATCCGCAACCGCCTTCATATTCTCCATAATGGGAGCAATGGCCATGTACATGATGGCAACCGGCTTGGGGATCTGGCATGGCACAAAATATCCCAATTACAATGAAGCATCCGGCAATGCGCCCGATGTCATGAGCATGTACACGATGATGATGGTCTGCCTGTTCCTATTCGCCTTCATGCTCATCCCACCAATTGCCATCGCCTTCTCGGACAAGGTGCTTGGATTGCTGGCCCTCATGTTCTCACTGGACATTGCGTTTCTTATTCTGGTGCTCGGGGTGAGGAGTGCGGGTAAAGCCTACGAAGCTTTGGACCTTGGGGCTTGAATGGGCATACTAGCTAAGAAGGGATGCGTAAAGTTGGCAAAACAATGTACTGGCAAGGCATATGATAACAGAGCATTGACTCTTTGAACTAATGCCCCGGGAAGCCTTTTCTTTTGCTTCTCGCTGTGCTGGCCAACCCTCCAAAAGAAAAGGTTTCCAATCCAAAAGGAAA
>JAGLQE010000076.1 GCA_023137005.1 Thermoplasmata archaeon | reverse complement strand
ACATCCTCGCCCCTGAAGAAGAATTTGCCAAGGAAGTTGCGCACCCATTCATCCGATGCATCCTTCTTCTCCTTGCGTATCTCCTGGATCACGGTGTTTCCCCGGATCAGTCCGTCCTGCTCCTGGGCATAGTAGCCGATCCTCGTGCCCTTGCTGATCTTGATCGTGCCGCTGGAGGGCTCCATCTCGCCCATTATCATGCGGATGAGGGTGGTCTTTCCAGAGCCATTTGGCCCGATAAGGCCTATCCTGTCCCCCTTCTCTATCCTGAAATCGCATTTGCCGATTATCTGAGCCTTGCCAAAGCTTTTCTTCACCTCGATGGCATCGATGGTGTCCTTCCCGCTCTTCTCCGCCTTCCCGAATTCCAGGCCCAGTTTTTTTGAGTGGTCTGTTGGGCGATCCATCTTGTCCATCCTGTCCAGCTTCTTCTGCTGTGTCTTGTGCAGAGAGCTGAAACTATAAACACTGTGCATCCACTCGATCATCTCTTTCTGGCGTTTGATCTCCTTCTGCTGTTTGGCGTAGGTTTTCATGTTCTTCTCAAGGTCGAAGGCTTTCTTTCCCAGGTAATCGGAATAATTTCCCGAATATAGCTTTGAAACCGTATTCTCGATCTCCACCACCTTGGTGATTATCTTGTCCATCATATAGCGGTCGTGAGACACCATCAGCACGGCCCCGGAATAACTGGCCAGGTATTCCTCAAGCCATTCGGTGGTCTCTATGTCAAGGTGATTGGTGGGCTCGTCCAGTAGGAGAAGGTCTGCCCCTTTTGCCTCCAGAAGTATGCTGGCCAACCTCGCTTTTGTCTTCTCACCCCCGCTCAGATCGCCCACTTTTGTGTTGAAGTGCCGCTTCGTGAATTTCATTTCCTCCAGCACGGCCTCGGCCCTCGAAGGTTGTCCGTAGCCACCACTGGATGCGAATTCCTCAAGTGCGGCCGCATAATCTCTTGAGATCTCCTCCAATTGCTCGGAAGACATATCGCCAGGATTCTCCAGTTTATTCTCCAGAAAAGCTATCTTCTTTGCCAGGGAGCCCAGCTTGCCAGTTGGCTTGGATATGGCCTCGAGCAGGGTTTTTTCATCCTCTAAGGGACTTAGCTGGGTCATGTAACCCAGGGTCTTGTCCTTCAATCCAGTTATATCGCCACTATCAGAATTTTCAATTCCGTAGATGATATTGAGAAGCGTGGTCTTGCCAGTACCGTTCTGACCTATCAAACCAACTTTCTGCCCCTCATTGATCTTGAAGGAAATATCTCGGAGCACTGTCTGTGGACCGAATGATTTACTCAATGAATTGACGGATATGAGTTCTGGCATTTTATCTCCTAGCTAAATCTCAGTATCATCCTCTGAAGGATATCCTCTTGCTCAGGAGCTTGGGCAATGGTAGGGGAGCCTCCGGCATGCCATTCTGCATCTCCTTCAGCTTGGTGGCTAGTTCCTCCATTGTGAGCTCCTCTTGGGTTCCATTCCGTCTTCGGACAGATAGTTTTCCACTCTCTTTCTCCTTATCTCCGAACACGATGATGAAGTCTATCCAGTCCTTCTCCGCATCCCTGATCATCTTGCCGATGCTCCGGTCACGGTCGTCCACATCCACTCTTGCATCCAGCTCCTCTGCCAGGCCAATACAATCGTTCAGGAACTCCTCATGAACTGGAAGGAACCTCACCTGGGTGGGAGCCAGCCAGTGTGGAAATTTTGGTTTCTCACCTGTCAACTGTTTAAGATGGATATTCTCCAGAAGGGCGTAGATCACCCTCTCTATGGCTCCAGATGGGGACTGGTGAAGGATATATGGCAGATGATCCTGGCCATCAGCACCGACATACGTGATGTCATATCTCTCCGCGTTCTCCACATCCAGCTGGTCAGTATTAAGAGCACTGGCCTTGCCCTGAGCATCAACGAAGTTCCACTCATACTTGAATACGAAATAGAAGAATCTCTTATCCCACATCTCGACCAAAGCTGGCTTGCCCCATTTCTTCACGAGAGAGACAAGGAATTCCTGATTATCATCATAGAAATCCTTGGTCACCCGGATGGCGAATTCCAGCTCGTCTGGAACTTGGAAACCTATGCCCGTGAGCACGTCCCAGGAAAGCTGGAACCTGTCTGTCATCTCCTCCTTGGCCATTTCAATATCTGCACAGAACGAGTGGCAATCCGGCATGGTGAAGGATCTCAGCCTCCTCAAGCCTGTCAACTCACCTCTCTGCTCGGCCCTGAAGGAGTATCGGCTCATCTCGTAGAGCCTCATTGGAAGGTGCTTGTAGGAAACTGTCGCATCATGCATCATCAGGAACTGGCCAAAGCA
>JAGLQE010000075.1 GCA_023137005.1 Thermoplasmata archaeon | reverse complement strand
TGTCTGTGATATTCGAATTATCCAACTTCGAGATCCTCAAGAGATTCCTGGTGGAGAATGTCCACACCCTGAAGAATGTACGCCAGACCCGAACAGTGCCTCTTCTGGAATCCAAATATTTCCCTCTACCCGAGGGTCATCCAACTGATCTTGAAAGATACCTGATATCCATAAGGGCTGACCCGAAGAAATTACCCGAGGTAAGGAGCAAGCTGGAAACCATCGGGGCTCCAGGGACACTTTATCAAACTTTCATATCGTATTCCCTTGGAGAATATGACATATTCTCCTCGGTACTGGCAAGTTCAAGAGAGGCCGTACAGGAATATGCCCAGGCCAACTTCGATAATATGGATGGTATAGTGTTCTACAATATCACAAGCCAGCAGAAGGTTCTGCCACTGGCATCGAAAGAGGATAGGCAGGCTCACAAAGCCAAGTTCAGCTAGAGCCTATGTATTGGGCCTTATGATCGGCCTAACTATCTATAGCCAAACTGACTGACAATTAACCGCAACTGTCGCAGGAAGAGCAACCTGATGCACAGCTTGCTGTGCCCGTATCCGATATCTCGATAACCTTGAGCTTGAAGTGCAGTATCTTACCAGCCAGAGGGTGATTGACATCTATCTTGATTATTTCATCTGTCAATTCCAGAACTGTTGCCGGGAAGGGCTGGCCTGAGTCGGTGGTGACAACTATTTGCTGGCCAACTTGGATATCTTCGCCTTCGGGAACCTCGGACCTTGGGAATTCGATCTGCAGGTCATCCCTTGGCTGACCATAGGCATCCTCAGCAGATATGGTGACATCCTTCTCCTTGTTCAATTCCATTTCCTTTATAGCGGCCTCAAAACCCGGTATAACTTGCATTCCACCCAGCTGGAACTCCAGGGGCTCCTGGCCTTCGGTGCTGTCAAAAACAGTCCCATCATCCAGTGTTCCTACGTATTCGATCTTCACGAACTTGCCATCTTCGATAGTCATGATCATTACTCCTTAATCTCCGCACAAACAGAAATCATATAAATAATTGTGCGCAGTGATATTAGGGTGTATTGGGGATGGTCTCATCGATTGCATGTTCATGCCGAAAGACTTAAACCTCCAATACTACATTATTTGATGGATGAGTGAAAAGAGGCCAGCACAAAGATTATTGACCATAACATCTAAAGACATAACTGTCCGTTTTGGCAAGATAACAGCCCTTGATAAGTTCACTGTCAATGTACCATCTGGGGTGGTTGGCCTATTGGGGCCCAATGGAGCTGGCAAATCCACATTCATCAAGGCATTGCTGGGGCTACTAAGGCCCGAAAATGGTAAAATGATCGTGGCAGGCTATGACCCTCTGACCGAGACCTCGACCGTCCGCGACATGATCGGTTATATGCCGGAGCACGATTGCCTCATCGAGGAATTTAATGCGGTCGACCTGGTATCCTACCTTGGCCAGATATCTGGAATGATGAAGAGGGATGCCATCCCCCGCAGCCATGAGGTCCTGGATTTTGTGGGCATCGGGGAAGAAAGATACAGGACCATTTCTTCCTATTCGACCGGAATGAAGCAGCGTGTTAAACTGGCCCAGGCGATAGTTCACGACCCCGCCATACTTTTCCTTGATGAGCCGACCAATGGCATGGACCCCCAGGGCAGGGAGGACATGATGGAGCTGATAAGGAAGATCAGCCTATCTGACAAGACGATACTCGTATCTTCCCATATACTGGATGATCTGGAGCGAGTTAGCGACCATATTGTGATAATGAATGATGGCCGCCTGATAACCGAGGGAAGCATCGACGACCTGCTGGCCAAGAAGGATGGCCAGAAGATGGTCAAGGTCCGTGGAATACCTGAGAACATGGAAACCTTCATCAAGGCCTTGGCCGAGATGTACGAGATAAGGTCAGTGGTGAAGGGTAGGGGAGAGATATCTGCCGTGGTGATAAACAAGGGGCCAGGCAATCCTGTTTTCAAGCTAAGCCGCGATAAAGGAGTTCAGCTTAGAGGATATTATCCTGAAAGGGCCACACTGGAAGATGTCTTCATCGGAACAGTGGAGCAGAACCTTGATAAGGAAAAGGGAGGTGGGCCAGATGTCAATTGATCCCATCACGTACAAGCCGTGGTCGGGCGAGAGGACCAACCATCTCGAGAGGGTGTGGGTGATGTCCATGGCCTTCTTCCGCCAGAAACTCAAGTCCAAGTGGATATTACTCCTATTGATCATAGGCCTATTTCTGGTCAATATAATATCCATATTCGTCTACATCCTTCCCCCCCATGAAGTACTGGATGGTGAGGTGATGGCCGATCAAATGGGGAACGGGCTCCTCTTCATCTTTATAATTCTATTGATATCCATGATATGCTCGGACACCATAGCCGAGGACCTTAGAAGTAATTCCTTCGTATTGTATTTCTCAAGGGCCATGAAGACAGAGAGCTATCTTGCTGGGAAGATCGGCGGGGCTTTTCTCACGCTGTCGGTATTCAGTTTCTTTCCTCCTGTGGTCCTTGCCATTGCCATCATGGCGACGCAGTCCAGTTCTTCTTATGGCGATAGCTTGGTGGTTCTTGGCCAAACTGTCATTGCAGGCCTGGTCATAACCTTCTTCTTCATACCTGCTGGATTGTTCATTTCATCCATGACCAAGCGCAAATCCTATGCGTCTGTGGGAACTTTCATGTCCTTTTTCATTCTCATGATAGTCGGAGGGATATTCTCGGAATTCAACCCGGATTGGGAATTGATGGACCCATCCCTATTGTTCTACTACTTCTTGCAGGCTATCTTTGGTTTGGGCCTGCCCAATTCGGTCAATGTTGGCCTGCTCACAGGTATATTCCTTACCGTCATGTTCGTACCCCTGATCCTGGTATACATAAGGATCAACCAAAAGGCGGTGGGCAAGTGAACCAGCAACCAGTGCAGCCCAACCAGGCCCAGCCAGTACCTCCTCCGCCACCAGCTTATGCCCAGCCACCACCCATAGCCCAGCAACCATATCCGGTCATATCCGCCATGAACCTCTGCAAGTGGTATGGGAATGTGATAGGCCTGAACAATCTCAATGTCCAGATAGGTGAGGGAATAACTGGAATAGTGGGGCCCAATGGTGCGGGAAAGTCCACGCTCTTCAAGCTCATAATCGGTTCCATCAAATCCAATGCAGGTGGTTTATTCGTCATGGGCCAGCCGCCCTGGGGCAATACCAAACAATTGGCTCACATAGGTTTCTGCCCGGATTATGATTTTCTCCCACTGAACATGACTGGCCGTGAATACCTGAAATTTCTGGGTGGACTTCACGCCATGGATAAAGTTCATCTGAAGGACAGGATCGCTGAGGTAACCGACATAGTCAAGATGGAAAAGGATATGGATCGGGAGATGGCTGGTTACAGCAAAGGAATGAGGCAGAGATTGAAGATCGCTGGTGCTCTCATTCATAGCCCGAAACTCCTGCTACTGGACGAGCCTCTTGCCGGCACGGACCCCCTGGTAAGGCGGGACATAATCAACCTGGTCAAGAAGCTGCATCTCGAGCACGGCCACAATATCATAGTCAGCTCCCACGTTCTGCATGAGATCGAGAGAATGACCCATAATATCGTCCTCATCTACAAGGGCCGGGCAGTTGCCCAGGGAGATATTTCCGAGATAAGGGGTTTGATAGACCATCATCCACACAATATAGTCATCGAGGGAAGTAATATCACGGAACTGGCCAAGGTTCTCATGGACCAGGATTTCACTGTTTCAGTTGGCTATAAGGATGATCGAAATGGAATAATCGCCAAGGTCACAAAGCCCGATGACTTCTTCGACAGGATGCCCGAACTGGTGGAAAGTACGGGATGCGAGATAGACAGCATGTACAGCATGGACGACGATCTTGGATCGATATTCAAGTACCTGGTGGGGTGGTAAAATAGATCTGAATTCCTACTTCACATCCATAACCGCGATAATGAAATACTCTGTCAAAAAGGTACTATTCAATAAGCAATGGATAATAACACTTCTAATTATGATATTCATCGGGTCCATCATGGGCTATGCCGCGACCCAGATAGATTCCGTAGATAGGCTGGATGCAGGGACCGAGCTCATGGACATGCTCATCCTTTCTTTCATCATGCCAGTAATAGCCATGATATACGGTGCTTCACTTTTACGGAATGAGATAGAGGACAAGAGCATTACCCAGGTCATAACCGCTCCTCTCGACAGAGCCATCTCGTACCTGGCATATTACCTATCATTGGCCGTGAGCCTTTCAATAATACTATCCGCCATCTGCCTGGTAGGCTGGCTGGCCTTCTTTGGTCAGCAGGGTATGGGTGGGGATGCGGCAGGCATACTCGGTGCCATGATAGTTCTGTGTATAATCGGCTCACTGGCCTATTCCGCGATGTTCATTCTTACCAGTGTATTGTTCAAAAGGCCGATCTACTTTGGATTGTTCTTCGCCTTCATCTGGGAGGGCTTCATTGGCTCGGCCGGAGGGGCGATCGGAAAATACACTATCAAGCACTTTGTCAGGTCCATTGGATCTACGATGATCGACTATGGTTCGCTTAGCAGTTACACAGAGGCCACGGCTGGGACGTATGCCACTCTGTTGATGGTCATTGTCATATGTTTGGGACTGGGCGCGATGATATTTAGGGAGAAAGAGTTCCCGTAAGCTGGCATAGAGGTTTGCTAGGCGGGGTGTGGTAGTGTGTTGTTTATTACGGCCAAAGGATGAAGACACCCCCGCCCTTTGGGCGAGGTTCGCGATTCTCCAGTTGGCATTGTCACTCGCTAGCACATCAAATATAGTACCCCGCCCGCACAATGAGAATATAATGTATTTAGACGGGGCATGTTTGCCAGCTTATCGCTCCCACCATCCCCCAGTGTCAATAATACAGCCCCCACCTCAAAGGGAAAATGTAGTACCCTCAAATCCTCTTCAACCCAAACTCCTTCTCCAGCAGGTCCATCAACTGACTGAAGTTCGTGAACGTATAATCCGGCTGAATATTGTGTTTGTTCTTCTTCCACGGCCACTTGAGCCAGGCATTCATCATGCCCGCATTCTTCGCTCCCTGTATATCGTATCTGATGGAATCTCCGACATGGAGGGTCTCTTCGGGCTTGGTTCCCATCTTCTCCATCGCCATCTGTAGCCCGGTTGGGTCCGGTTTCATCAATCCGATATCCTCGCCATTGAGGATCAGCTTCCAGGGATATCCCATGAACCCCATCTTCTTCATCTTGTCATGAGGGGGATAATCAGATACCACGCAGATCGGAATATCATTGGCAACCACCATGTCCAGTGTATTGAAGACATTCTTGAGAGGTTTCACACGATCAAAGGCCGAGTTCCAGCCATCGTAAACCACTTTATCCAGCTTCTTCCGCGTCCATTCGGGAGATTTACCCCACCGTATGGCCATGAGCTCCACCTGGCGCTCTCTGAAGTTCTCTATCTTACCTTCCTTCCTCATCTTCGCTCTCTCATCCGTGAGGTCGTAGATGAGCTTGACATGGGGCCCGAACCTGTGGATCAACTTGGACACCATGACCGGATAATTGTAAAAAGTTGCATCATAATCGAATGTTATGCCAGATAGTTTTTTAACCATTTTCAATTTCTCCTATTATCTCTGGATCAAGGAACTAGCCAAGCAGGAGTCCCCAGGAGTATTCGCAGTTGCCATTCCATTCATCTCCCCCTTCCTTATGAACCTTTCCATTCTCATCGGTATATTCTATCTCCACAACCTCTGATGGAAATTCATTGTAGAAGAACTTATTGCGCCAGTATTTCCTTCTCTCAAAGGTGTAGGTGGTCTTGGCAATTGTTCTGACTTTGATGCGCAATCTCTCATCACCCAGCTCGCCCCAGGCCTCGAACCCGGGTAATCCATTCTCCTGTCTGAACACATTGTACCGAATGTGCTTGAATCGCTTGGTAGGCTGGCCAACCATGGTGTAGTTCAGATTCTTGTTCATGAATTTGAATTTATTATCTGCCTTGGGCTTGCATTCCGCACTGCGCCTGAACATCAATCTGCTCAGGAAGGTGGTGAAGTATGTGAGGTAAGACCCATCGGTCTTGTGGAACACTCCCCAGAGCCAGGGAAATGCAGGCGTGTTCAGTGTAATATGCTGCATGTAAAGACTGCCATTTACTTTTCTCTTATCTCCTTTGGTAGAAAGAGAGCCAGACCAGTCTGCATGATATATCTTCAGCCCATCAAAGCCAAGCTTCTTCGTGATCATCGTGCGCTTGTATCCGACAGGTGGAGGTGTGGGCATTACCTTATCAATGTCCAGATCGAATTCCTTGGGATCTCGGCAGAATCTGATATTCGTATTCACACGGTTGGCCTTCATTTGCACGTCATCCGAGTCAATGGACACTCCTCCATCCTTGATCACGGTAT
>JAGLQE010000074.1 GCA_023137005.1 Thermoplasmata archaeon | reverse complement strand
GGTAAAATCGCATTTAAAAAAGAAAAGGTTCACAGTAGAAGAAAACTCGCCGAAGCTCGATTTATCGAGATTCTGAAAGCTCAGCTTTGCTGAGATTCAACCTGCTCGAAACCAAATAATATGGGTGTGGCAGTGTGTTGATACCATTTCTCAAAGGATGAGGACACCCCCGCCCTTGCGTTCCCGAATCTTCTGGCTGCTTTGCATCCAGAAACCTAATCAAACATTCTGTCTATGAAAAGTTTACATTCATGTTTGCTTTTGTAGTTGTGTACAAATACTGGGCAGATGCACAACTACAAAATTGAATCGCTTCGCATTCAATTCGCTGGCCGTCCCCTACCTGCTCGGAACGCCTCAGTAGATTTCAGTGCCGCTGACCTTGATGGTGTATTCTTTCTTAAGTTCAGCTCCCGATCCAATTATTAAGATAGTCACTGGAAAGGTTCCTCTCTGTTCTTTTGGTGTAATCTTAACCCTTCTCCATTATATACCACTACCAATTAGCTGCGCTTCCGCATCTAACTCGGGAGAAAGGGCATCTGGCAATATCTCGGACACACGGTTCGAACATTTCGCTTTTTCGTTAACATCCAAACTTGGTTGTACAGGTGCTTAAAATCAAGAGGCGACATACATGAAAACATTTGAAGAGCTTGGCTTAAACAACACTCTCCTTAGGTCAATCGATATGCTGGGATTCAAAGAGCCAACAAAGATACAGAACGATTCCATACCATTCATTCTAAAAGGGTAGGATATTATAGCTGGCTCTGCTACTGGCTCTGGAAAGACATTGGCCTTTGGTTGCGGGATTATTGAAAAATGCACCCGTGATGGGGGCGTACAGGCACTTGTTCTAACACCTACAAGAGAATTGGCAAAGCAGGTTAAGGAGGCATTGAAAGAAATAACTTTCAAGCCCCGATTGAACATCATTGCAGTTTATGGTGGAACTTCCATAAGCAATCAAATTAAAGGCCTCAAGCGAGCCAATGTTATTGTCGCGACACCAGGAAGGCTCCTAGACCACATTGAGAGAGGAACAGTCGACCTCAGCAATGTGATTTTACTGGTCATGGACGAGGCAGACCGCATGTTCGATATGGGGTTCATTGATGATGTGAAGAAAATTATCAGACAATGCCCGGACGAACGTCAAACTTTATTCTTTTCAGCCACAATTTCCAAGGAAGTGAAAAAGCTAGCCAACAAGCATATGGTTGACCCAAAAATAGTCCATGCAGGAAACATCGTGGACCCGGCCAAGCTCAAGCAGATCACTATCAGAGCCTCCAAGAACAAAAAATTCTCACTTTTAACTCATATCCTCAAGAAGGAAGATCACCCACTGGCAATGGTGTTTTGCAATACACGCCATCTCTCAGATTATGTAGAAACAAATCTGCGGTCCAATGGAATTAAAGCGGCAGCAATTCATGGAGGGCTTACTCAGAACGCGCGGCTCAAGGCAATTGACAGGTTCAATTCCCATGAAGTGAATGTTCTGGTTTGTACGGATGTGGCTGCCCGTGGACTTAATATTAAGAACGTATCCCATGTGATCAATTATGATCTACCACAGGACCCGAACGATTATATTCACAGGATCGGCAGAACTGCAAGGGCCGGGGAATCTGGCCAGGTCATTAACATACTGACAAATTTTGACAAGAATAATATGAAAAAGATCCAGTGGCAGAACAAGTCCTTCACCATGGAAAATGTGGAAATTATTAATTTCGATGAAGCGAATATCACCGCCAAGATGGGCCAGGGTAACAAGGATCATGGA
>JAGLQE010000073.1 GCA_023137005.1 Thermoplasmata archaeon | reverse complement strand
ATCTCGTTTCCATCTGATCCGACCTTGAGTATTCTCTTATTGTACTCGGTCCTCTGGTGATAGCCCATCTGACCCGCCTGGGGTACAGTTGGCCTTACATAGCCAGGTGATTTCGGACCCAGCGTACCGATCATCCTTCGGTGCTTACTGTTCTTGTGATCCAGGAGCTTCACGCCCCATCTCTTAGTATGACCCTGGAATCCATATCCAGTTGTAATGGCGGCCACATCTATCATGGTCCCATCCTTTGTCCATTCTTCAATTGTGATCTCTTTACCCAAAAGCGAAGTAGCGTACTCTATCCTCTCGGGAATAGTTCCACCACCTATTCTGGTCTCCATCAGCTCGGGTGATTTCTTTGGAATGCCAGACACCAATTTAGGCTTTGTCTGGACAAGTATCCTGATGTCCTCGACCTCTGCTGGGTCGACATCGAACTTCGTGCCAGCACCCTTTCCTGGAACTGGAACCCTTCTACTCAGTTCCTTATCCAGCTTCTTGGCCCATACCTGACCCATGGTCTTGAGACCATAGGCATCGCGGCGGTAGTACTTGACAGCCACCACTCTCATTGGCGGTGTTTCGATAATGGTTATGGGTACCTGGACTTCCTGGCCAGAGGTCGTGCTCTTTGGCCTGTAGTCTACTACAAAGGCATGGCTCATTCCTGCTTTGTATCCGGCAAATCCCTGGATCCTTGGACCCTCTTTACATTCAGGCCATGAGCTGAACTTGGGTGTTTCGTTTCTGGCTCTCTTTCTGGGAGAGTAACCCCTAGATCCCTTCTTAGGTCTATGTGGCTTCGGCATATTGAATTCCTCCTATCAATAGGATATATTCCGAGCATCACCTTTCGACCGTGACGATTCAATCACCCTCCAAAAACCCATCGTTCGGGGGTGCGCTGGGTATGCTTAAGCATTAACCCATATCGTGTGGTCGAGTAAGCGGTATTCGTCAGGGCCGCAAGGCCATGAGGAACGCACTGCTCTATTCTATGGTACTTTCAGGGCATACTGCTTTCATATTTAAAGATATGGGGGAAATAGGGGTAAATAATAGAAATAATCATAAATATCCTATACTATATAATAGATAATAAGGGAAATAAGGCACAAAAACAAAAAGGTTTTTATGGGTGTAACAATAGTTCACGTTCCTTATGGAAGATCGGAAGAAAATCTTATTCATCTGCGTGGGCAATTCGTGCAGGAGCCAGATGGCCGAAGGCTTTGCCAATTACTACGGCAAGGACAAGGTGACGGCCACCAGCGCGGGAACACAGCCTGCGAATTCCGTAAATCTACAGGCTGTGGAGGTAATGAAAGAAAGAGGAATAGACATATCCAACCACAAGCCAGAGCTCCTCACACTGGTGCTTCTTGAGGATGCGGACATAACTGTTTCCATGGGCTGCGGGGTGCAGGAATCATGCCCCGTGCCACTTGTGGATTGCGAGGACTGGGGACTTGAAGATCCGTATGGGCATTCCAATGGGAAGTATAGGGAAATTAGAGATAAGATCGAGGAGAGGGTGAGGGAGCTCGTGAAGAATATCTCCTAATGTGGCGGGAGCGATAAGCTAGTAACCATTACATAAACTCAGCAGAGCATCAACTCTTTGAACATGCCCCGCCTGAAAAAAATCGTGATCTCAGTGGAAACGAGTGGCCAGATTTTCGAAGGTTGCGAAGCAAGCTGGCATTGTAGAAGTAGGCATTTGATC
>JAGLQE010000072.1 GCA_023137005.1 Thermoplasmata archaeon | reverse complement strand
AAGCCTCCGGGAAGATAGCTACATAATTGCCACAACCCCTTTTTACCCGAACCCCCTCACCCCCCTTGTGAAGGAAGCTGCTAAGAAGGTGGCCCAGCGGCTGAGGGATGCATCCAGGGTGATGATAATCAGTCATATCGATGCTGATGGAATATCATCCGGGAGTATCGCGTCCTATGCTCTGGATCATATTGGAATTGAACATGAAATTCAATTCGTGAAGAAGCTGGACGAGGCTTTGATAAAGGAACTTGAGAAAGCTGATCATGAGCTGGTGTGGTTCACGGACCTGGGTAGTGGTTATGCCAACCTTTTGGGAAACCTGAATATCGTGATAACCGACCATCATGTTCCATCCGAGGAGACAGTGCCAGTGCCTGAAGAGAAGCCAACCATCAGCTCAAAAGAAGGGCCGAAGACCCTGTTTGACTTTTCGGAAACGATGCCAAAGGAAAGATCAAAAGTCAGTAATATTCTCCAGGTCAATCCCCATCTCGTGGGGCTGGATGGTTCCACGGATATCAGTGGGGCAGGGACCGCTTATCTGGTGGCAAGGGAGCTTTCTCCCAATCTCAAATGGCTGGCAAGTATAGCTATCGTGGGAGCCGTGGGGGATCTGCAGGACCGGAAAACTGGCAAGCTCATCGGCTCCAATATAGAGATCCTGGAGGACGCCATCGAGTCCGGAGCAATGGAGGCCATCACGGATATCGGACTTTATGGAAGGGAAACCCGCCCCCTCTACAAGCTCATCCAGTATTGTTCAGAACCCGAGCTGAAAGGCCTTACCGGGAATTACCGGGCCAGCATGCGTTTTCTCATGGGGCTTGGGATAGATCTGAAATCCGGTGAAAAGTGGAGATCGTGGTCCGACCTGAACCGGAACGAGCAGAGAACTCTTCTTTCCGCACTCAGCCAATATGCTTCCCGGGAGGAATTGATGTCCGAGATCTATCTATTCCCCAATGAAGAGCCTGGCACACCACTTCATGAGGCCAAGGAATTCGCCACGCTTCTCAACTCATGCGGGAGGTATGGGAAGGCGGAGGTGGCTTTCGAGGTCTGCAAGGGTGATAGGGCCACGTATTTGGATCAGGCCCTTGATCTACAGGGTGGCCATAAAAAGTATCTGGTACAGTCCATGAAGGTGATAGAGGAGTTGGGTGTCGAGACCATGGACAATATCCAATATGTGCACGCTGGTGATAAGATCCTTGACAGTGTCATAGGTATAGTCGCTGGCATGATGCTGGGCTCTGGCAAGATCCCCAAGCACTTGCCGATATTCGCTTTCTCAGAGGCCGATGACGGGATAAAGGTATCTGGCAGATCGACGGACGAGCTGGTGGCCAAGGGCATTGACCTGTCCGAGCTGATGAGCAGGATAACCGAGGAGATCGGTGGTATAGGCGGAGGCCATAATGTCGCGGCCGGAGCGACCATCGAGACTGGGAAGGAGGATGAGTTCCTTCTACTAGCTGACAGAATGGTTGGGGAGATGATCCTCAGAGCTAGAAAATAGCCGGATGTCTCACCCTTTAGAGCTGGACCTCCCTCATTGGATATTTATAATCTATCAGAATATATAAATAGGAATCATTGCTTTACCATGTGGCATAGATAAGACGGGTCGCTCATGTCTGGGTTATCTGTTTGGAAATATGGTGAATATCCATGAGTACGGAAGAAAGTGGGCAGGAGCAACCGGATGTTAAGGCATCTGAGGTGGCTAAGATAGGAATAACAGGTCTACCCAGTTCTGGCAAGACACATACTTTACTTAAGATAATCGAGATGGTGGAGGCTGAGGATATAATCGTCGGCGGAATGATAACCGAGCCCATAGTCTTCAGGAACAAGAGAGTTGGATTCTATGTCAAGGATTGGATGACTGGCAAGAAGAGAAAATTCGCCCACATCAATATCGAATCCAAGTTATCGGTCGGCCCTTACGGGGTTGACTCCAAGGCCCTGGAATCTCTGGGGGTCAAGGCCATCCAGAATGCCATCAAGGAGGCCGATCTCATAGTCATCGACGAGGTTGGCAAGATGGAAGTTGAAAGCCCGCTCTTCGTCAAGGCCGTGGAAGATGCTCTCGACTCCGATAAAATGCTATTGCTCACTCTCCACAAGAAATCCCGTAATCCTCTCCTTCAGGATATCAGAAGAAGGGACGATGTCAGGATACTGGAGGTAACCCCAGTCAACCGCAACCTGCTCCCCTATAAGATCATGAAACTGATAAAGGGAGAGCTTCTCTGATCGAGGGAAGAACGTGGTTCCTGAGCATGATTTTCAAGAGATAATCGAGGCAGCGACAGCTTTTTTCGTGCCGGCAACAGATAGCTCATTGGATCACAATATCGGGCCACTGGCTAGGTCGGATGCCGTTTTCTTTAATCCGGCCATGAGGAGTAATAGGGATATCTCCGTGCTCTTTGAAAGGGTGGTGGCAGAGGATGGATGGAATGTGCTGGATGGTCTTGCGGCATCGGGCTCCAGGTCCATGAGGCTTTATGAGGAAGGCATCCACGATTGCCATATCACGGTCAATGATCACAATCAATTGGCCTTTGATCTTATTCAGAAGAATATCGAACATTGGGATAGAGGTGACAGACTGACCCCTTCAAAAAGAGGCTTACACGGTCTTTTCCC
>JAGLQE010000071.1 GCA_023137005.1 Thermoplasmata archaeon | reverse complement strand
AATGGGAGTTGCCACCTCCTGTGGAGGGAGTGTGGCAGGGGCTGGTGATGGAGCGGCTTGAGGCGGGGGAGAATATGATGGTGGTTGAGGTTCTGGCTCGGGTTCCTTCACCACCTCCCGGGGTGGTTCGATCACCGGCTCAGGCTCTGGCAGAGGTTCTGCAATTTGAACATCATCGGCCTTTTCCTCCACTACGGGAGTGAGTGAATCCTCTTCTTTTTGCGGCGGAGCAGGATCATGACCATGATGTCCCATCTTTATCTCCAATCTCAGAGTTTCCTTGAGCTCGTCCAGCTCTTTCTTGAGGAGTTTTTCCCTTTCTAAAGATTCTTTCTGGAAAAGATCTCGTTGATCCTCGAACTCGTCCTTCATTTTGCGGAGAGCGGATCCCATTTCCCTATCCATTGCTTTTCTATCTTTCTCCACTGCCTTGAATTTACAATTATGCTCATGGACCTTGAGATTGTGGGCATTGCCAATAACCTTACCACAGTGCTGGCATTCGAACTTTGCCGGCTTTTTAGTGGGAGGAGAGGGATCCTTATCCTGGGTCTCGGAGGGTTGTTTCTTCTGACCCTTGGACTTCTTCTTTCCCTTTCCTTTTGTTGTTTTGGCCATCCCTTCACCTTATCAAACAAAAGATCTTAATTTCCTTTCAACCTCTGGAACCCATGTCTTGAGGCAATCGTCAGCCACCATATCCCCAGCTGATTTTCGAATATGGTTATTTATCGCCATTTCAGTGAAGGCTTTCCACTGTTTGTCATTCATATAAGCGGCCCTGACACCCAATTCATTCATGGTCAGGGTTATCACCTCGTCCACGGCTCCGATGCCGACCACGCTGCTTATTTTCTTTTTCAGGTAATCCAGTAACTCCATGTTCCGTTTGTATTCCCGAGTTTCATCGAACTTCTCCACGAACAGCCTCCTGGTAAGATCCTGGAGTTCGTCGATGACATCCGTATCATATCCCGCCATGTGATCCTCGGTAATGGGCTTGAGCTGGAACAGGTGGTTCATGACCTTACTGCCCCTTACCAGATTGCCGGTAAGCTTGCCAAGTTCTTCACTGGGTGGGGGGTTCACGATCAGTGATACCAGGAACGCATTGTCCCCGACCCCTGTGATGACCACCATGCCGAAGCCATACTCCTGGACACTGGATCTCATATTTTCTGAATTCAGCTGGTTGCAAATGTGGACCAGGTTACTCTTGACAAGGTTGAGAAGCTTGAATTGGGGTGCGTCCAGTATGGGTGGTATGATGGAGGAGAATACTCTCCCATCCACTCCCATGAACATCATTATGTCGATATCGTTCTCTTCCTTGAGCTGGTTGAGCTCCATGACCAGCATGTGCTTTAGCTGAACCACGTTCTTGGCTTCCATTCTCTTGTCAATGTTCTTTTGGTCAACCATATGATCACTTCGAATCGGGCTTATTTCAGGTCATATGAATCGAATACGACCTGGAGTATTTCTTCTGGTGAATAGTCATAGGTCCAGTTGGCCTTCATGGTCTTCAGTTTCTCCAGAACATATGATGGCGCCTTGATGAACTCCGCTGTCTTGATGGCCTCATCAAAGACCTCGTCATAGTTCTCCCCATCCTCGGCCCTGGTACTATCTGTTGGAGAAGACCTGACTATGGCACCCGCGCCCCTGGCGAAGATGTATGGGTACACTCCCTCACCGTGGTGGGTTCCCCTCATCTTGACTATCTTCAGGGTCCTGTTGAATGCCCCGCCAATAGGATAGTATTCCAGATTGATGGCCCCGTCCGATAGGTACACCGGAAGCAGAACATCTTCTCCGATCATCTCACCAGGAGCAGAATGTTCCTCCACCGTGGCCATGACCACTCCCAGTTCCTTCAGAGTGTAGAAGAGCTTGCCTATCAACTCACGTTGCAGTAGCTTGTCCTCGGTTGCCCAGATGACGGGGGTCATTGGGTCGATCACCACTCTGGTCCTTATGTCATAATCACTTCTGGCCTTGACAAGCTGGGGAAGCTTCTCTTCTATCATCTTCTTGAAGTTCTGACCCTTCAGATGTATGAAGAACAGAGATTTCTCATGATGTTCCTTCATATTCCAGCCCATCATCTCGGCCTCTTTCATTATCTGCTCTGGGGATTCCTCCATGCTCACATAAAGGCCCTGCTCACCGTTCTCAATGCCGTGCATCAAGAACTGTATGGCAAAGGTCGTTTTTCCAGTACCGCTTGAACCGACTATCACGACGACGGTATTGTCTCTCATACCGCCCTCCATCAGTTGGTCAAGCCCAAATATTCCTGTCTTTATTCTTTCCATTCTCAACCCTC
>JAGLQE010000070.1 GCA_023137005.1 Thermoplasmata archaeon | reverse complement strand
GGTGGAAAGATGGAGGAAACCCTTACGATATTGTATTTCTCAATACCCGCATTCCTGAGGGCCAGCTCAAAACTGCTTAACTTCTCCTTATGCTTGCCAACACCCTTGGTGAGAAACATTTTCTTTGGAAGGAATACATCAATATCTACCATAATCGACTATATGATTTGGAGGTATTAATTCTTTTTTGTAAATTGTTAATGCATTGAAATTTTAAAACAATAAATAAAACATACTTTAATATCACTATATGCCTATGTGGGTATATAGCGATGGACAGTGATAAAATGGTAGAAAAATTAAAGACTTACATTGATGGCTTCGATGAAACCCTGGGAGGTGGCATTCCTAAGGGGCATGTTGTCCTGGTATGCGGAACTCCGGGAACAATGAAAACATCTGTCACTTTCAGTATCATGTATGAGAATGCAAAAAGGAACAAGATGAGGGGGATGTACCTTTCACTTGAAGAGGGATACGATGGCCTCAAGGGCGCCATGGAAGACCTGGGGATGGATGGTGTAGATGATCTAGAACTCTATATGATAGATGTCGGAAAGATAAGATTGGGGCACCAGGATCAGGAGCATGGAAGGAACTGGCTCGGTATCCTCAGTAAGTACATCCAGAAGAGGGTGGAGCAGGAGAGATTTGATATCATTGTCGTGGATTCATTGGCCGCCCTTTATTCTCTAGCAGAGCTCAGTACCCCGAGGGTGGATCTTTTCCATTTCATAAGATTCCTTAAAGAACTGGATTCAACCGTTGTCCTCATCTCGGAGATCGGCCATGGTAATGATTCATTGGTGGCCAATAATGAGGATTTCCTTGCAGACGGCATAATTTACCTGAAGCTTTTCGATGTGGGAGAGACCGAGGTCCAGCTCAGGATACGCTGTGTGAAGATGAGGCGCACCAAGCATGAACATGGTTGGCTAAGGCTCCTAAGAAGAAATGAAAGTTTCATTACGACTCCGGTCTTATCCGAGTGATGGCCTCAATGAGGTATGGTGTGAACTCAGTAATTAGAGTCATTTAGAACACTAATTTTCTTCCGAAAGGATTTAATACCAAATCAGATTTGGATTTATCTCCCCTACTAGATATCTACTGGATATCCTGACCCAGAGGGATGCTGGAAGTACCAATATGAAACAGATGAACATCGTGCTTAAGGATGTTTGGAAATCCTATGATCAGAGGAAAGATATACTGAAAGGTATAAACATGGACATCGAGGCCAATGACATGGTCCTCATCAAAGGTCGTTCTGGCAGTGGTAAGACCACCCTGCTCAATCTCATAGGATGCATAGACACTCCTTCCAAGGGCACGATATTCCTCAATGGATACAATACCGGCGAACTTTCAAATAAGGAACTGGCCAATATCCGCCTTCACAAGATAGGTATCGTGTTCCAGGCCCACAATCTTATAAACGACCTTACTGTATTTGAGAATGTCCTATTGCCCATGAAGATAGCCAAATGGCATGATGGGGACTGGAAGGTCAGGGAATTACTGAAGACCTTTGATCTTTATGAATATTCCAGCAAGTATCCGAACGAGTTAAGTGGTGGGGAAAGGCAGCGTGTGGCCGTTGCAAGGGCGCTGGCCAATAGCCCAAATGTATTACTGGCTGATGAGCCCACGGCCTCTTTGGACATTGATAATTGTGATATCGTCATGGAAGCATTCAAAAAGGCAAATAAGGAATTTGGAGCCACGGTCATTATAGCCTCTCACGACCCAGCGGTAGAAAGCTACATGGACAAGAAGTATTATTTGAAGAAAGGTGTACTGGGGGGTGGTGAATAATGAATTCGTCTCAGATCAATGATATGCTGGGGAGCAAGGATCACCCAATGGATCTATTATTGGTCATTGTTCTGACCATTCTGTCAGTTGTTGCTGTGATCTCATTACCGGATGGCAATATTCTAAGGATAGTTCTCGGCATTCCACTTTTAATATTCTTCCCAGGTTATGCCACTGTATCCATACTCTGGCCCGGTGATCCTGGTATTGACCCCATTGTCGATACCTCTGAAGACCCTGGTATTATCAAAAAAGAAAGGAAAAGTATTGATAATTTGGAAAGACTGGCACTCAGTTTCGGTCTGAGCCTGGCCATTGTTCCACTCATTGGTATTATCCTTAATTTCATCTGGGATATCTCTTTCATATCCATTGTTACTTCTATCTTCATCTTCATCTTTATCACATCCGGCCTTGCATGGTACAGGCGCACTCAGCTTCCTACTGTGGAAAGATACTCCATATCGTTCAAGCCAAGTATTGCTAAGGAATTCAAAGAATGGACACAGGTCGATAAAACATTGACCATTGTTCTGGTATTGGCCTTGATCATCAGCTTCATGGCCCTTGCCTATGTTATCACATCTGACCCGAATAATGAACCCTTTACTGAATTTTACATTATGGATCAGAACCATACAATAGAGGATCTCCCAACCAATCTGACAATGAACCAGACTGGTACCATGATAATAGGAATAAAATGCAATGAATACGAGACCACGAGATATTCTATAGTCATACATCTGACCAATGCTACAGGTGAAAGGCAGAACAGAACAGTGTATAATTATGATGTCGTACTTGAACATGAGGGCCTGGATGAGGCTCTGTATCCCTTCCAGATAAGTGCTACAGGAGAGTATAGAATGACCATTGAGCTATTCAAGGATCAACAACAATCCATATACTTGGAGAACCATATTTGGATAACAGTGAGTTGAACAGGTGATCTGAATGACAAATCAGGACATAATAGATAGAACGGCGAAGATATGCATCATAGGACTGGGCTATGTTGGGTTGCCCACAGCTGTACATTTCTGTGAGCAGGGCTTTGAAGTGATCGGAGTGGATATCGATGAAAAGAAAGTGAGGGAACTCTCTCAGGCACTCCAACCCACAGATGATGAGGATCTCCGCAAGCAACTGCGCTCGGTACTGGACAAAGGAAAACTTGAGATAACAACAGATGCCCTGGCTGCAGTTGAGGCAGCGGACATAGTCCTTGTCATAGTTCCAACGCCTGTCACAGAGACAAAGGACCCGGACCTAAGCTATGTTGTATCTGCCAGTGAGGCCGTATCACGGAGTTTGAAGAAGGGACAATTGATCATCCTGGAATCCACCACTTTCCCCGGCACGACCAAGGATCTGGTCCTGCCAATTCTCGAGAGCGGGGGTCTCAAGGCAGGTGAGGATTTCGGACTCGCATACTGCCCGGAGAGATATAATCCCGGGGACAAGGAGCACACCATCGAGCAGGTTACAAGGATAGTTGGTGCTATAAACCTCGAATGGGCAAATAGGGCCAAGGCTCTGTATCAGACCATCATCAAGAAGGATGTGGTCGTGGTAAAGGATATAGAGACCGCCGAGGCTGCCAAGGTGATCGAGAATATCCAAAGAGATCTGAATATAGCTCTGTTCAATGAGCTGGCTATGATATTTCAGAGGATGGGTTTGGATACCATATCCGTAATCGAGGCAGCTTCGACCAAGTGGAATTTCATGAAATTGTATCCTGGACCAGGAGTGGGAGGACACTGTCTACCCGTGGATCCATACTATCTCACTCACAAGGCCAAAGAGCTGGGATACCATCCAAAACTAATACTGGCTGGAAGGTCTATAAATGACAGTATGCCGCTGTACGTGGTCGATCTGGTAATCGATGGCCTGAATGAATTGGGAAGTCCGGTCAACGGCTCCAAGATAGCTATCCTGGGCGTATCCTACAAGGCAAATACAGGAGATCTTAGGGAATCACCAGCCAAGAAGATAATCCAAACCCTCTTGAAAATGAAGGCCAAGATATCCGCTCATGATCCCTTTGTCGAGGACAATGACATAGAGACTGCTTTTGGAATAACTGGCCATAGTATGGATGAGACTCTCAAAGATGCTGATTGTGTGATATTACACACACTTCATGATGAGTTCAAGGATCTGAAATTGAGCGAGATCAAGGGGATGATGAAGCCCCAGTCACTTCTGGTAGATACCAGACATCTATTCTCTCCCAATGAGGCAATGGACCAAGGCTTTGTCTACAGAGGGATAGGCCGAGGAGGTTTTACACGTGATGCAAAATAAAAAGGTACTCGTTACTGGAGGAGCAGGGTTCATCGGCTCCAATCTGGTAGAGGAACTTCATAAGACCAATGAGATGGTGGTTCTGGATAACCTTTCCACTGGAAAGATAGAGAACCTGGATGGATTGAAACACACGTTCATAGAGGGGTCTATAGCCGATCTAGACACGGTCAAAGAGGCAATGAAGGGCATAGACTATGTTTTTCATTTGGGAGCTTTACCAAGCGTTCCAAGGAGTGTTAGGGACCCGGTCACCAGCAATGAAATGAACATCAACGGTACTTTGAATATCCTGGTAGCGGCCAAGGATGAGGGAGTGAAGAAGGTTGTTCTCGCCTCCTCATCTTCAGTTTATGGGGATACTCCCACACTTCCCAAGATCGAGACCATGATGCCCGATCCCCTATCTCCCTATGCTGTGACCAAGCTTACTGGAGAATATTATTGCAGTGTGTTCTACAAGGTATATGGCCTTCGGACCACTGCTGTCCGTTACTTCAATGTGTTCGGGCCCAGGCAGGATCCTGATTCAGAATATGCGGCAGTGATCCCTAAATTCATTTCCATGATAGAGGCAGGCCAGTCACCCACGGTATTTGGTGATGGTGAGCAAACAAGGGATTTCACCTATGTCAAGGACACGGCCAAGGGAACCATACTGGCGGCTTTGTCCGAGAAGGCTGATGGGCAAGTTGTCAATGTAGCCGGAGGAAAGAGAATCTCCTTGAATGAGCTGATCCGATTGATGGCTCAATATATGGAAAAAGATGTTAAGCCAACATATGCGGATACAAGAGAGGGGGATGTGAAGCATTCTCTGGCGGACATATCTAAGGCCGAGGAACTGATGGGGTATAGACCGGATTATGAGATGGAAGATGGCTTGAAAGAGACGATAGTCCACTTGTGTAGAACAGATAATGGATAATATATATTTAATTGAGGAAATATGACCAGTTCTTGGACGCTTATCAAACAGAAACTATCTATTAGAGAAATGTGGGAATCCTCACTTAAAAGGAATGCTTTATATTTAATGATCAATAGCATATCAGCATCTGCCTTTGGATTTATATTTTGGATAATTATTGCGAGATATTATTCCTCAGTCTATGGAGAGCTAGAAGCGGATGTCTATATTGGCTTGGCCATAACTGTGATATCAACTGTTTCATTACTTTCTCTGATTGCTAGCCTTGGCTTTGAGATAGGTTTGATAAGATACCTTCCGCAATCCAAACCTTCGAGATTTAAAAGCATGGTTAATTCATGCTTCAGTGTTACTATCATACTCTCGATCATCCTTGGCAGTATCTTCCTATTGGGTTTACCATTTTGGGCTCCAGATCTTATTTTCTTACTTGACAGTCCTTTATGGATTATTTCTGTCCTACTTTTTGTTGCGATCTGGACAATATCTGGATTATTAACTAATATATTTGTAGCTGCCAGAGGAGCCAAGTATGTTTTGATCAAAGATTCTATAATAATTGGTATTTTAAAAATTATTTTTGCGATCTTATTGGTCTCATTTGCTTCGGTCGGTATATTCTCATCTTTCATAATCGCAACTTTATTTTCATTCATTATAGGCATATTCTTCTTCTTACCCAAACTTCAACCAGGCTATTCATTTGGCTTTTCTATTAACAAAAAATTGATATCTGAGATATTTTCCTTCTCCTTCTCCAACCACATCGCGACTCTACTTTCTGCAACTCCGGTATTGCTTTTCCCTCTTTTAATAACCAATATACTATCTGCCAGTAATACAGCTTATTTTTTCATAGCCCTGGCAATATCCGGAATGATATCAAAAGCATCCTTATCCGTTGCTACTTCGCTTTTTGCTGAAGGATCTAGGAATGAAGGAAAATTTTTAACCGACCTTAAGAGTTCAATGGCTTTCTCTTTTACACTACTCATTCCGCTTATAATTATTATAATTATTTTTGGTGAGGATATCCTATCATTATTTGGGAGCGGATATTCTGATAATGGATATGCAACATTACAATTATTATCTCTATCAGCTATTCCAATAACTATCAATACATTTTATATCACTATGAAGAGAATACAGAAAAAAACAAATGTAATCATTATGATAAATGCATTTATTGCTATAAGCCTCCTTTCATTAGGTTATATATTAATAAATGATTTAGGATTAATTGGCTTAGCTTGGGCAATATTGATAACTCGGTCCACTGTGACGATCGCTATCCTTCCAAGCCTAATAAAAAATATTCTAATTAACCGATAATCGGCTTCTTAATAAAGGCTCTACAATATATCATTTTTTGATACAATAAAAACATAGATATTGAGCCCACCTTTGGAATTTATCTCGCTCTTCTATGCTATTTGAGATTCTATTACTGAACAATAATATTTGTTGAATAGATCTGGGGAAGTGCCCAATCTGCTCCATGAAAGGAAGATTAAATACGAGACCCTTGGTTTGTTTAATGTAAAAAAAATTTGTTAGGTCTTTTGTAAAGGTCTTCGGTATGATCAACTCATTGATTATTTGTTGCTCCTCTTCTTGGAAATTGCGCAATTTCCCCACTATATTTGCACAATAGCCACGTATGGAATAAGGATTTGGAGTTGTTAATATCAGAGCTCCCCCTTTGCACATTATTCTATTGAACTCTAATATTACTTTTTTTTTCTCCGGAATATGCTCAATGACCTCGGAACAGATAATGATATCAAAAAAATTCGATTTAAAAGGTAGCCGTGTTGCGTCAGTTATTACCAAATTCACTTTTCCTTTTGTCCTATCTAAAGTATTTGCCACGCCAGTGGTCGATATATCTAAGGCGAAAGTATCTGAAAACATACCAGCCAGCTTCTCTGTCAAATCCCCTTTACCACATCCGACCTCTAATATTTTCACCTTCTCTTTTTTATCATGATATTTTAAATTTTTCAAGATCGTTTTATGCAGTCTACCTTGGTCATATTTCCATCCAAGGCTGGTTTCTTCTTCCCTACTTTTTCCCCATATTTCATCATAAGACTTGATAATATCTTGCACTGAAAGGCCATCTCCATTCCCATTTACTTTTGACTTAGCATCTTTCATGTCTACCATCCCTTACACATCAATATCACCGTGACCTCTTGACTGGCCACATCTTTTTATATATTCATTTTCAAGGCCAGTAGCCAATACATCATATCCTCTATTCTTCTTTATAAATTCTCTTCCTTGTTCTCCCATTTTATTAGCCAAATTGCTGTCATCTAGTATTTTAAGAATCGCATCTGCGAATTTTTTCGGATCATAGGGAGTGCATATTCCCCCTTTGCTTAAACTTATTATTCTCTTTTGTTCAGGAATATTATTGCCTACCACAGGTATCCCCTCGCCCATATATTCTACTAATTTAGTGGGTGAGCTAACCTTATAGATAGATAAAGGAATGATCGGTGAGAGTCCCACGTCTGCTGATCGAATATAATCACGTATTTTTTCAGCTTTTACAAAACCTGTAAAAATGATCTTTTTTCCTAGACCTTTTTTTCTTACTATAGATCGCAGATTTTTCATATCATTTCCTTTCCCCACTATGAGCATCTTGACATTTTTATTTTTCATTTCCACTA
>JAGLQE010000007.1 GCA_023137005.1 Thermoplasmata archaeon | reverse complement strand
GTATACGATCCCCATACATGGATCGACCCCATGATGGCATTGGACGAATCGAGAGCGATCCTTCAGGCCTTCGTCGATGCCGATCCAACCAATGCCTCGGTGTACAATGCCAATGCCGAAGTTCTCTTCTCAAAATTTAATGCTCTTCAGCATAATTTTTCCATAGGCCTGAGCACCAAACAAAGGGATATGATAATCGTCACACATGAGGCTTACAGGTATCTGGCCAATAGCTATGATTTTGACCTGGAAGGAGTTGTGGGGATAAGTGCTGATGAACAACCCAGTGCGGCGACAATGGCCGAATTGGCCACCCTCATGGAGGATAATGAGGTTTATGTCCTGTTCACTGACCCGGTCTATGCCTCGGATTATGCGGACACCCTCAAGGCGACCGTGGAGGATCGCACCGGGCTGGAGGTGGAGATATTGCCTCTATACCTTATGGCAGGTCCATCTGAGGATGGCCTGGATTATTTTGAACAACAGGAAGTTAATCTGGATAATCTCATCATCGGATTGGAGGTAATGCCATGACCCATCATCGGAGGTCAGGCCATTACCTCTTAACGGAGATTGCACCATGACCTCAGTATTGGAGGTGAAAGGCCTTGTCATCGAAAGATCTGGAACCCGGATAATAGATGAGGCCAGTTTCACAATTGAAAAAGGTGATTTTGCAGGCATTGTCGGGCCAAATGGTTCAGGGAAGAGCACTCTTCTCAAAGGAATTCTCGGCATCGAACCTAAGAAAAGCGGCGAGGTCTTCTTGTTCGGCACAGAGCTATCAAAGTTCAAGGATTGGGGCAGAGTGGGATATGTTTCCCAGAGTGCGATAAATTTCGATGATAAATTCCCCCTCACGGTAAGAGAATTGGTGGGACTGGGCCAGGTCTCCCGAAGTAACCTGGGAAAGAGGCTGTCTGCCGAGGACTGGAAGAAAGTGGATGAGACCATGGAATACATGGGGATCATTGAACTGGGCCAAAAGAGGATAGGCCAGCTTTCAGGAGGAGAGAAGCAGAAGGTCTTCGTGGCAAAGGCCCTTGTTCGTGATCCCGAGCTGATAATATTGGATGAACCCGTGGCTGGTGTGGATATCGGTGCCATAGAAAAGTTCTACAGGAAATTATCAGAGCTAGTAAGGGAAAAGGGAACCACAGTGCTGGTGGTGTCCCATGATCTTTCAGTCGTGTTCTGCCAGATGTCGAAAATTCTCTGCGTTAACAGGGATGTGTATTCCTCCGAGATAACTCCGGATCTGAACGAGACCGAACTTCTGAGAAAGGTATACGGCGATCACTTTACCTTCGTATTCCATAAACACGAATGCTGGAGTGATCTCCATGAGTGAACACAGGAGTGTTCTACATGATTGATGCCAGCATATTTGGATTTCAATTCTTTCAATACGCTCTCATAGGTGGGACGATAACAGGCATAACCTGCGCCCTGATCGGGATATTCACGCTTCTGAGGCGGGAGGCCTTGATAGGCGAGGGGATAGCGCATCTTTCATTGGGAGGGATCGCTGTGGGTCTGTTCTTCGGAATATACCCTCTCTACACGGCCCTGATATTCTCCATCCTGGCCATGCTATTCATCACCTGGATCCGCAGGAAGGGCATTGCCCACTCTGATGCGGCCATTGGCCTGATAATCGCCTTCGGGCTATCAACCGCCCTGATACTGATAAGCCTGGCCGATGGTTTCAATGTCGAGCTTTTCACCTATCTTTTTGGCTCCATCCTGACCATTACAAAAACAGATCTTATTCTGATATCCACCATCTCTCTGGCGGTCATAATCTTCTTCATCAAGTTCTACAAAGAATTATTGGCCATGACATTCGACGAGGAGACCGCTCGCCTGTCTGGTGTGCCAGTCGAACCACTGACCCTGGTCCTCAATATCATCGTCGCACTGACCATCGTTCTCTCCATCAAGGTGGTGGGGATCTTCCTGGTATCCGCCCTGCTCATCATACCTGCGACAACCGCTTTCCAATGGGGAGTTTCGTTCAAAAAGACCATGTTGATATCCGCTATCGTGGCCGCAATATCCGTATTCTCTGGCGTGATGTTCTCCGCACTATATGAAATATCATCCAGTGGTCTCATAATATTCACTGCACTTTGCTTATTCATATTCAGCGTGGTATATACTCGATTGGGAGATGAAGCATGAAGTATGGAGGATCAATAATGGAGGAAAGACCATGACGGCCAAGGGAAAGGATACCGAGATACTTTCATTCAGTGTACCGAGCCAACAGGCAAGGGATCTGGAGAAACTCGCCCAGGAGATCGGGTATTCCAATCGCTCGGAACTGATACGGGATGCTCTTCACCTCTTCACTAAATCCAAAATGGACACAGATCAATTGTCCGGCAAGGTGGAAGGCATTATCATCACTCTTTATGACCATGCGGCCGAGCCAGAGGTCTCAGAGATACGCCACAGGAATATGGATATCATCAAATCCTTCATGCACACGGACTTTCGTGAATCCTCGGAAAGCTGTTGCGATATACTGATATTCTCCGGTATGGCGGAGAAGGTCAAGACCATGGTCTATGATATTGGCTCTTCCAAAAAGGTGAATGAAGTTAAATTATTTATTGCTTAATATATTTAAATATTTATATTATATTTTTTATTTATTATTAAATATATAAACACACAACTAATTATATGTGGTCGTATATGTTCTCATGCGCCCCACCATGACCAAGATCATCCTCGATCTGCTTTAGAAGCATGATCCTCTTGAAGGTCGAGGGGTGGGTGGACATGAACTCCATTCTTGCACGGCCACTCTTGGCCTGCTCTTCCATGGCCTTCTGTAATTCTCTCTCATCCAGTACTCCGTCTCCATCCAGGTCATACTTGTTCTTATTCTGCATGATGGAGGCTATCTCCCTCTTGGCATTAACAGGGTCTCCGATATAGAATGCTCTGGCCGCCCCCGGCTTTTCCCTTGAGAGTGATAGGCCGAATGTGATCTTGGCCAGTGCCGAGCTGAGGCTGTGCGGGTCACCAGTTGCCACTGCGGAATAGGAATCCGCATAGTATTCTCTCTGTCGGGATAGCTTGAGTATGAGAAGTTGAGAAACAAAATAGACCGCGTAGCCTATTATGGCGACCGCGATGATCCCACCAGCATCCCTGTTCCTCCTTCCACCCCACAGGATACTGCGTGCCAGCATGAAGGCCAAAAGTGGAATTACGCTAACCACGGTCATCACCACTACATCATTATGCCTCAGATGCCCGATCTCATGTGCCAGTACTGCCCTTACCTCGTTCTGGTTGAGGGAATTAAGGAGTCCGGTGTGAACTGCCAGGGTGGATGTTGCCCGTGTTCTGCCGAAGACGAAGGCATTGGGGGTATTATCGTGGGCTATGGCCAGTTGTGGCATTGGGATATCCGCCTGCTTTGCGAGTTTGCTGACCTCGCCCTCCAACCACAGGTTCTCTCCCGGCTTCAGGTACTGCAGCTTGGAGCCCCAGCGAATTATGGAAGGTGACACAGCCCATTGGATGAGCATGAATATTCCCACCAATATGAAAATAAGGATGAACTGGAAAACAATGTTCAGGGTTCCGCCAGTCTGCCACATGAAGATCTCGAAGATGAGAACTATGAGCATGAACAATAGACCGAAGATCATTATCAGGGTCAGGGCCATACTGCGTTTGAGGGCACCTAGGGAAGCCATGAAACAGCGTATATTAGAATGGATTATAAGGATATCGCATGAAAAGTGTGGGTGGGTTACGTCGAATCCTCCAATGACTTCTGATAATAAAATAAAAACAGAGTGCGGGGAACCGTTGTGGCAATTGACCTTTGGTCATATGCCCCAATTCAAATGCCATTAACCCCAATTCGCAGAGGTAAAACTCTGCGTTTAGCTGTTGATGATATGATGGGTTAACGGCGGTATTACGTGAATCCTCCACTGAGAGTCCGATAATAAAATAAAGAGAAGGTGCGGGGAACCGGATTCGAACCGGCGAATCACTAAGAACTAGACCCTGAATCTAGCGCCGTTGACCAGGCTTGGCTATCCCCGCATGGTATGACCCTGTAAAATGATTGAATATTAAAAGATTCGTAGGGTAAGTTCACCCAAAGATCTTCTTGATCATCCAGGCCGCATCGAACTTTTCCAGGTCATCGTATTCCTGGCCAGTTCCTACAAATATGATGGGTTTTCCCACTGCATGGGCTATTGATAGGGCCGCGCCTCCTTTGGCATCCGCGTCTATCTTGGTGAGAATGGCCGTGTC
>JAGLQE010000069.1 GCA_023137005.1 Thermoplasmata archaeon | reverse complement strand
ATCGACCACATCCCCGGTGGCCTGGCCCTCAAGGTATGCAGGATACTCAATATACCCGAGCCAAAGACCCACTCATCAATTTCCATCGCCATGTATGTGAACAGTAAGAAGATGGGTCGAAAGGACCTCGTGAAGATCGAGGATCGAGAGCTAAAGAAGAAGGAAGTGGACAAGGTCGCCCTTATCGCGCCCAATGCGACCATCATCATCATCAAGGACACCGAGGTGACCAAGAAGATGCAGGTATCCCTCCCCAAAAAGGTGATGGAGATAGTCAATTGCTCTAATCCCAACTGCATAACCAATAAGAAGGAGCCTGTGGTCTCCGAGTTCGCTGTCGAGGATGATGATGGCGAGGTGAGACTGAAATGCGTTTATTGTGAGCGTTTCGTCGAGGATATCATGGAGAATATTGTTTGGTAGACTCGGATCATAATTCATCTATGCTATGTTGAAGTGTATCCTATGATCATCTGGATATGCTCAAAAATTCGTGGAATTCTATTATTATGAATAATTATGTACTAAATTGATAACATTATAGTAATTACTGTAATTTTAATGATATGTCCAGTACCCCTATATGGTCATATATTACAAAAATAACCAAACCTTTATATATTATTAGAATTTATTTCGATTTAATAGAAAAACAGGAAAACTGAAGGGATGAATCAGATGATCTCCAATAATGGACGACTCTGATGAGTATGAAGAGAAATAAGGAGGAATTATATGAAAAATGCAAAGCTACTCAGCATGCTGATAATTGGAATGATGGTAATGGCCGCCGTTCCGATGTTCGCATCTGCACAAACAGTCAACGATACGTTGATCATCGCATTGCAGGATGACATGGAAGATATGAATCCATGGAACCCTGACACGAACGAGGTTTGGAAATCAAACCAGATAGGCTGGAATCATGAAGGACTCATGGCCTACAACCCGGATTTTGATCTGTATCCAGTTCTGGCGGCAGAAGATGCTACTGGTCCAAATGGTGCAGATGTGACCATTGATTCTACAGACGGTCTTAATATGACCCTGACCCTGAAAGAAGGTATTACCTTCACAGATGGCACACCATTGACATCAAGGGATGTAGTGTTCAGTTATCAGACACTTGCATGGGGTCTCTTCCAGACACAGGTCCTTGGACCTCTATACTGGGATGATGGAACCATGTTCCCTGACTGGGATGGAACTGCCGATGCAAGCCGCATTGGTGTTTGGGCAACTGATGATTTTACTATAAAATTCCAGTTGACAACACCCTACGCAATGTTCTGGTACTCGACATTGGCTCTGCCAATATGCCCTGCACATATCTGGGATGACCACACAGAGGCACTCTCAGCCGACGATTTCCCAGGCTATTCTGTGGACGCACCTCAGATGTATGGTTGGGATTACGGCTATGGTAGTGATCCTTCAGAAACTGATGCATGCATCGGTACTGGTCCAATGTACCTCGAGAGCTGGACACCCGAACAGGGCTCTGTTCTCAAGGCATATGAGGATTATTGGGATATAGACGGAACCACAACATGGGCCGGAGAAGAATACCCCAATTACCCACAGCATGTGACCACGATCAAATTCAAGATATACACACAGCTTGACGTTGCTATCCTGGCTCTCCAAACTGGCGAGGTACATCACCTGCCATGGAGTCTTACACCAGGCTATTACAATCTGCTAAAAACAGACCCCAATATAGGCATCGAAATGCCCAAGGACCAGGGATTGTTTTACCTGTCCTTCAACCAGAGAAAGGGCGCGATGGCAGATGTTGAGTTCAGAAAGGCTGTCTCATACGCGGTTGACAAGGATTACATAGTCAACAGGCTACTGGGTGGCTACGGGATCAAGGGCAGTGTGCCCATGTCCGTTACCAACACCCTCTATGTTAACACAACAGTTCCTGCCTGGATTCAGGGCGGAGACCTTGTTGCTGCAGCAGCTACATTAGATGCCGCAGGATATGTTGATGCAGATGGTGACGGCTGGAGAGATATGCCAGACGGAAGCCCACTGAAGTATAATATTCTGACACCCCCGAAGGATTACGATCCGATAAGGGCAGACAGTGGAATCATGATAGAGAAGAACCTGAAGGCCATCGGCCTCAATGTGGCCGCTGTGCCAACCAGTTTCGACACTATTGTGAGCGCGGCATTCGTTTCTGTGGATTTCGATATGTACATCCTTGGATGGACAGTCGGTTCCTTCCCAGAGAACTATCTCAGGGATTTCTTCCACTCTGAAGCTGACACGGCTGTTAACCCAGCTGGTTCAAATGCTGGTGGATTCGACAATGCAGAATATGATGCACTGGTCGATGACCTGGAAGTGGAAATGGACACAGAGCTAAGAGCCCAGATGGTCAAGGACGCATGTGGAATTGTAATGGAAGAAGTAGGTTACAACACACTGTTCTACAAGACCAATATCGAGGCCTTCAGACAGGATGTCTGGACAGGCTGGGTTCCAGCCTTCGGAAGCATATACAATGGATTCTCCATATTCAACCTGGCACCACCAACAGCTGGTGACGGTTCAACTGGAGGCTCAGGTGGCTCTGCAACCATCACCGGAATTGAGGCAAATATCAATATGCCATCCGCAGTCGGTGTTGGCCAGACTTACTCTGGCAGTATCATAGCAACCGAAACTCTCGATACGAATGTCACACAGCCAAGCGTTGGTGCAACTGTGACTCTCACAACAAGCATGGGACATGATATCACTGGCACTACAGATGCTGATGGTGTGTTCTACTTTGACCTTGATGTACCATACCAGAGTATCAACAATTTCACGGTATATGCGAACATATCACATAGCGGTGCATGGACAAATATTGACAAGTTAGTTGATATTGCGTTCACCAATCACATTGCCCAGCTTAGTCTGTCCACAGATGACGGTGTAATAGTACCTGGTGCAACGACTGAGGTCACTGCAACGGTCACCGATGAGAATGGCGACCCGATAGAAGGTGTCACTGTTTACGTAGACACAGCTCTGATGTTCGGTGCAGTGGATGAGGCAAGCAAGGTCACTGATGCAACTGGTATTGCAATCTTTGATTACACCGCACCATCGGTTACTATGTTGCCTAATACCCACAGGTTCGAGCAGTTCAAGGCCAATATTTCGGTTGGGAACACCATAATACCTGAGATACAGAGCTCATCGCTCATTATCGGTATATACAGTTCTCTATATGACTGGCATGACCTGGACATCACCAATGTTACAGAATATGTCATTGATAATATCGGAGCATCGGCCTTCGAGAACTACACATTAGTCACATTAGAACTGACCGATCTGGATGGAACCGCCGTTGCTGACCATTATGTGTCCATGGACCTTTCAGAAGATGAAACGGTCATTGATGCAGATGCTATGATGAAGATGACAGATGCTACAGGTATTGTCGAATTCAACCTAACAGTTGATCCAGCATACACTGAGGAAGGAACTGTAATAGCTACCTTCAATACGTCTAAGTCATACTCTCTGAAGGACAGCGTTGCTATATACGTCAGGAACGACCCGACATACACCAAGGATGTTTACCATCTGAACGTTACAGCGGTATCCAAGGACAATATCATCTATGACACCAATGTATCCAACAGCACATCCGTGATCGATGTCAGACTGTTCGACAGTGCATGGGATCCAGTCAACAACGTTAGTGTTTACATGGGATTATCAGATACTTCCCTTGTCAATGCCACAGAGTTCGACACGACCAATGCATTTGGTAATGCAACCTTCAACATAACATGCGACGTGGATGGTCAGGCTGATCTTGGAATTGCTTTCGCCATCGAGGATGGAATAGGCATATTCGAGGGTTACAGTGTTAAAGTGAACATGACACCCGCGAAGATCGACGCGACCTTTGTGAACGAAAGGCTCTTCTCCGACGCAGTTGGCGGCGAGACAGGCCCATGGTTCTTGACCCACATCCCTGCCATCGATGCAACAGTGTGGACAGAGAATATGGGAACCTGGACCCTTCTGACAGACCCGGCGAATTATGATGAGGCCCCATTGCTGGCAGACGGTAATCTAACCCTCAAACAAGTGCTCGTCGCAGGAGATAATGTCACCGTGACCTACAACTACTCTGGCGACCATAGACTGGATGTTACGAACGTGGACAACTACGCGATCGACAATAATCCATTCTCCGATGCAACACTCAATGTGGCGCATATACAGGTCCAGATAACGGATGCGGCAGGAGCACCTGTGGCTGGTAAGAACATAACAGCCTACACGATGATGAACGACGGCCTTGTGGAGATCGAGGACATGTACAATGTCACCGATGTCACAGGAACCGCGCAGTTCAATGTGTCGTCCATCAGCGATATGATGGGCTACCCGGCCGTGTACTTCCAGCTGAACGACACCATCGGTGTAACAGAGAGCGTCATGCTCTTCAATGGTGAATACCTGACTGGGTATGCAGCAGACATCGACTTTGCAGGTGTAGCTAGCCATGATTCCACCGTGGACATCACGGCTACTATCTACGACGCAGCAGGAGATCCAGCAGTAGGTGTGCCATGTCAGTTCTTCATCCCACCAACAGCCGAGGGAATACCCGGTATGTTCCCGGATGGAGATGAATGGGGCTTCTACGAATATGGAGGCGATTATGACATGGGTTCTTATGCAGGTTACCTTGGTAGCTGGTACAAAGACAATGCAACAGTATCAGATGCCTCAGGACAGCTTGTAGCGACCATAGACACAGCGTCATTCGTTGCAGACACAGAGATACCCCTCCAGTTCGGAGTTGGGGGCACAGGGACCACACATGGTTTCACAGTGGCCAACAACAACTGGTGGTGGGAGGACCCATACACATGGGGCTATCCTGCTTCTGTTCCGCCAATGACCGATGGTGCAGATGGTGAGTACTACTGGATGGATGCAACCTTCACCATGATCGATCAGGTAATACTGAAGAGGGCCCCACTTGCTACGCTTACAAGCGTGGCAATGGACCAGTCCTTCCTTTCGGAAGCTGACAACACAACCACTGTTTCCTTGACCTTCCAGGATCTGGCAGGCGGGGTCGACACTGTTGATGTCAACTTCGGTGAAGGTACAGCAAGTCCAACCATTCTGGATGAGGCAGCAACCTCTGCTACTGGTGTATACACCTATGATTACACCGCAACGCCTGGAGACTTCGATGCTGGAATAGGCTTCACATCTGTTGTCACAGATTCTGACTACGCAAAGTTCCCGTTCAATTTCTATCTGCCATATCTGGCAACAGGAACTGATGCGCAGACACTTGTGGTGAGCGTGGAAGCAGTTGACTACACCCTTACAATAGGGGAAAATATCACCCTTGATGTATTGGTTACCGACGAGTACGGTAGGCTGATGGACGGTGTTAGTATAGCATCAGGCGACCTGACCGCAACTACAAATGCGACTGGTCTTGCCCAGCTGATCATTCCGACAGCCGCTATTACCGATGCTGGCCTTTACACAATAGGCCTGGACGCCACAAAGGGCACTCTGGCAACTGAGGAAGATACCAGTGTGATACTGGCTAGTGCCGAAGAGCCTGAGCCCGAGATGGTGGACGTAGTCGTTGGTCCTGTACTGGACGAGGATGGCGACCCGATAGAAGGCGCGCTGGTCACGATCACCATAGACGGTGTGAACTACACAGGAACGACCAATGCCACCGGCTATGTTGTCATCGAGGTACCAGATACTGGTCTAGGTGAGGAAGTTGACATAACCATCACAAAGGATGGCTATGAAGATACGACCTACAGCACCACATTGAACCAGGATGGAACACTCGCCTCTGACCCACCAGCAGTTAGCATAGTGGAGGACGATGACGATGGAATCAGCATGGCGCTGATCGCTATGATCATAATCGTGGTCCTAGTTGTCGTGGTTCTTCTAGCTATGATGTCGAAGAAGGGTGATGATAAGGCACCAGAAGCCGAGCCAGCACCTGAACCCGAGGTCATCCCAGAGCCAGAAGCCGAGCCAGTTTCAGAACCGGAACCAGAGATGGCTCCAGAGCCTGAACCAGTTTCAGAGCCTGAACCAGTTTCAGAACCTGAGGCACCTGTCGATGAGCCAGTGGAAGCACCAGTAGATGAACCAGAGTTTCCACAGGAGTAAGACGGCAAAGCAAAAATGGGAGAGCATTTATGCTCTCCCACCTTTTCATTTTTATCTTTTATATAATTGTTTTATGGAGTATCTATTAATATGGGTAAATAGATTAATCATTGAGTAACATGGCAAACATGGGTAGGTATGTACTTAGTAGGGGAATTCAGGCCATAATAACTCTGGTCATTGTAACAAGTATAATCTTCCTGCTTTTCGAGGCCATGCCTGGAGATCCTCTGGACAAGTTCAGAGCCAATCCAACTACCACTGAAGCAGACCTTGCGAGGCTGGAAAACATGTACGGCCTCAATGATCCCATCTATGTCCGATATGTCCGGTTCATGGGCAATATGTTCACCTTTGAGTTTGGAGAGTCTTATTCCAAGCAACGACCCGTGGCGGACGTTATTGCACAACGGGCCCCTAGAACTCTGGCTTTATTCGGGACAGCTACCATACTGTCATACTTCTTAGGGGTGGCTATAGGCTCGTATGTCGCTTGGCGTAGAGGTGGTATTGCCGAAGGCTCTATAATCGGCAGCTCTCTTTTCTTCTATAATATGCCATCCTTTTGGATAGGCCTGATCATGATATGGACCTTTTCGCATTATTGGAAACTTTTCCCTTTGGGTGGTTTTACTGATATTGACAAGACCACCTCGTTCTTCTCCCTTACGGGGAGTGAATCATACCTGGGTG
>JAGLQE010000068.1 GCA_023137005.1 Thermoplasmata archaeon | reverse complement strand
GCCAGATCATGGCCAATAAGATCGGTTACTATGATTGGGTGGGCTTCTATCTGGTTGACCCGGATAAGGAAAGATGCCTGATGCTAGGTCCCTATGTTGGGGATCCGACCGAGCATGTGAATATCCAATTTGGAGAGGGGATATGTGGCCAGAGTGCGGTGACCAAGGAGATATATGTCGTGCCCAATGTGTGCGAGGTGACGAATTATCTGTCATGTAGTCCCAGTGTCCAGTCCGAGATAGTTGTTCCAATAATGAAGGGCGAGGAATTCCTCGGAGAGCTTGACATTGATTCGCATCTGATAGATCCATTCTCAGAGGAAGATGAGGATATGCTCCAGGTCATAGCGGATATGATGGCCGATCTCCTGTGCGTATCATGTGATGAGGCGTGATGCATTAATATATTTGTAACATTAATATAATATTTATATTATATTAATGCTATTATACAGTATATTAAATAAATAACAACTAACAACTAAATGGAGACAATTCATGTCATGGATAAAAGAGGTGGAGATGGAAGAAGCCGAGGCCGCTGGAAACGAGGAACTGGCTCTCATATACCGGGAACTGATAGAAAAGCGAGGTAAAATTGCCAATATCCTCAAGGTGCACTCTCTCAACCAGAAGGCCATGCAAGGCCATCTGGACCTTTACATGTCCATCATGTTCGCCCGCACAGGCATAACACGACCAGAATCCGAGATGATCGCGACCGTGGTGAGTCAAGCGAACTCGTGCGAATACTGCAAGAACCATCATGGTGAATCCCTTAACCGATACTGGAAGGATGGAGATAAGGTGCAGGCCCTGACCAATGGTTACAAGAATATGGGTCTGAGTGAAAGGGAAATAAGCATCCTTGATTATGCGGTCAAGCTCACCTCCAGCCCTGGCCAGATGGTGGAAGATGATGTAGAGAAACTGAGAAACATCGGTCTGGATGATCAGGCGATCCTCAATGTCGCGCTCATAACCAGTTATTTTTGCTTTGTCAACCGAGTGGCAATGGGCCTGGGTGTGGAATATTCTGAAGAGGAGTTGAAGGGGTACAAGGTGTAATATCAACCCAGTTAAACGAAAGCGATATAAGCAATGCTTTCGTTCATTAAAACCATGGGAAAGATCCTCGTAAGGGCAGTGGATTCCGGTAATATTCAGAGAAGCCCGACCTTCCAGGCAATTTTTAATTATTATTATTCAGAAGCCGCTGATCCTCGCCAGAGTATCATATTCGACAGTGCAGGAATTGATGTTAATAAGATCTTGGAAAACAGAACTCCTGCAATAAAGAAATTGAGCATCCTGGATGCCGGGTTGTATTACGATCTAATTGATGGTAAAGAAAAGACCTTAACACAGGAATTGATCAAAGCCTGGTCTGATAAGAAAGAGGAAGAAATTCCAGGCCCACAAAAAGAGATCATAACAGAAATATATGCTTTAAACAAAACCAAGGTCCATACAATCCAAATGAAATTCAGGAATGAAGCTCTGCTTGAAGCCGGAATCCCTGAAAAATTCCTGCCGGGAATGCGTATTTCTTTCAGAGATCATGAAGATCTGAAATTGATATTGCCAGTAGAAAGAACGATAGTTGATAAGATTCATAATGCTTATCAAATTCTTGGAAATGACATTGTCAAACCGAAGATTATCCTATATGGAGATATGGTAGGTATTGAACCTTTGCCAGATGAATTGAAAGGCGGGTTGGAAACCGCAAGAAGACAAGTTGATTATTTCATGAGTACCTGTGATAAGGTAA
>JAGLQE010000067.1 GCA_023137005.1 Thermoplasmata archaeon | reverse complement strand
ATGCCATTGACCAATCCATTTCCATTCACGAGGCCGTTACCGTTCACCAGGCCATTGGTCATACCATTTCCATTTACTAGTCCACTGCCATTGACCATTCCATTGCCATTCACGAGGCCAGATCTTTGTACACCATTGGTCATTCCTCCAATTTGAGGCTTGGCATTCCCATTTGTAAAACCCGATCTGTGACCATGTCCTGAATTCCCATTTGTAAAACCCTTGGAAATAGTTTTTCCATTATTATTGACTATGCCACTATCTGACTCGGATATATTATTGCTACTCAAGGACATTCCCCCGGTACAGGTTAATGCAAGACATGAAGCACTACATATATATTGTTTGCTAATAAATATCGAAATCGATAATTTATGAAATCAATAATACTTTCACCAACCCCGGGAAAGCCCTCTAATACTCCAAGGTTTTAACCCGCCTCAATGTCCATGTTCTGCGATGAATGCCGTTCCCTGCTCAAGATAAGGAAGCGACGGGGGATCAATGAGACCTATTGTCCCAGATGCAGCCAGGCGAGCAGATCCAGTTCAGATAGAAGAGACCATGCAAACCACATGGATAAGATGGCTCCCAAAAGGTCCTTTTCCCAGATCAAGAAAGAGAACACGTCCTTCGCAGTGGCACCGGTTCTGACAAAGAATCATGGCAAGCACCCTACGATCCCATATTTTCCCCATCCCACGGTCAGGGAGGGCCAGTCCCAGTTCATCAAGGATGCTGGTATGGCCATCAAGGTGAAGAAGCATCTCCTGGCCAATGCGCCCACGGGCATCGGTAAGACAGCGGCGGCCCTCGTGCCTGCTATTTCCGAATCCCTCAAGAGCGGGAAAGTGGTTTTCTTTCTTACTTCCAAGCAATCCCAGCATCATATCGCGGTCGAGACCCTGAAGATCATTGGCTCCATCTACAATGTCAAGATAAAGGTCGTGGACATAATCTCCAAACAGGCCATGTGTCCCAGGGATATTGCCCAGGAATTTCACGCGGCTTTCACCCTCCTCTGCAGGACCAGCCAGAAGAACGGCTCATGCAGTTATTTCAAGAATACGAGCGAGGATCTGGTCGATAATATACATTCCTCCATACTCCATGTTGAGGAATTGAAGGAAGCGGCGATCGGTGAGCATGTATGCCCTCACAAGGTCGCGCTCAAAGCCGCGGCAGATGCCAATGTCATTGTCTGCGATTACAATTATATCTTTGATCCGGACATTCGCGAGACCATCCTGGAAAGCTTTGACAGATCATTGGACGAGTGCATCGTCATAGTGGATGAGGCCCATAATCTACCAGGAAGGATAAGGAACTATTACACTCAGAATTTGACGGCCAATATGCTTTCAGAGGCCATATCCGAGGTCAAGAGCCAACAGACATCCCACATCCTGAATATGATGAAGCGGGAGCTGTCCAGATTGCTGGATGAGGTGGAGCCTGGTCAGGAAAAATTGACAGGTTCCGAGGTCTTCCTATCAAGGATAGAGGCTGGCCTGGGACAATCCTTCTTCGAGGCCATGGACCTGGATTCCCTTATCAAGCAATTGAGGAAACTGGGAGAGATGAGGATGATCAAGGGTCAAAGCAGCCAAGCCACGGCAGTCGCGGATTTTCTGGATGGCTATCGGCAGGATATGGACGGCCTGATAAGGATAGTGAGCCAGAAGGATGGTTCCAAGCTCTCACTGCGCCTTCTCGATCCCTCGGTGATCTCGGCCCCCATCTTCGCGGAGTTCCATTCCAGCATCATAATGAGTGGCACACTCTTCCCCACCAATATGTTCGCCGATATCCTGGGAGTCGGTGACAATGATAGGATACTCAGGACATATCCGTCTCCCTTCCCACCCGAGAACAGACCGGTTTATGTTGCAGGGGATGTCACCACGCTCTACAAGGAAAGGTCCGAGGCCATGTACGACAGGATAGCCAGGCATATCGGTCGAGCATGCAAGATCATACCGGGCAATGCCGCTGTTTTCTTCCCCTCTTACGGCATGCTGAAGGAGGTCAGATTTCGCATCGATACTGATAAGGAGGTAATAGCCGAATCCCAAACATCGAACAAGGCCCAGAAAAGGAGGGTGCTGGATACCCTGACCGATCTGAAGGACGGCTGGGGCGGTCTGCTGCTGGGTGTCATGGGTGGTTCACTATCCGAGGGAATAGACTATAAAGACAATCTCCTCGATGCGGTAATTATTGTTGGAGTTCCCTTCGCACCCCCATCCCTGGAACAAAGCCAGCTCATCGATTATTATGATAGGAAGTTCGGCCATGGGAAAGGCCGTGATTATGGTTACAACTCTCCGGCCATTAACCGCGTACTACAGTCCATGGGCAGATGCATCCGATCCGAGACAGACAGGGCGGTGATCATCCTGCTGGATAAGAGATTCAGCTATTCCAATTACAGAAAGTACATGCCCGAGGACCAAAAGCTCAGAAGGATGGATAATGTGGATGAGGAATTGAGGGAGTTCTTTGGTAAGGAGTGGTAGATCGTTCTTCACTTCTTAATTCATCTATTAAATGGTCAATGGCTATATATATTTTAAATAACAATTCATAACTTTGTTAATCATATAGTAACCTTTATTTATTAAATTGTAATTCACCCGCTTAAAGTTCTGCCAAAATACAATGTGTGGATCTTTAAAAGCTAGTGGAGTGGAAGTAATGAAACTAAAAATTGTAAGTTTAGCAATAGCTATAATGATGATAGCAATGACATTGTCTTTAACAACACCTGTCCTTGCTGAGAATGACATACTAGTTGAGATACAATCAACACCTGCTACTACTATCGAGCAGGGTGGTGGAATATTTGAATGGCGCCTTATACAGGGATACAATGCAGTAAGTACTCCAATGAACCCGGATTTCAGAGTTGGAACCAATCCCTACTTCGATGCCCAGGACGCATTGGAATTGATCGATGCCTACCTTGTAAGCTTGGGTGTATCAGACCCGAATATAAACATCCAGAACAGGATACTTGGAACCAACCCGAGCGTGTATGATGTCTATACCCTAGGCGACCCGGAATCCGCGGCCTTTGAGATAAAGGGCCAGTATGGTTACTTTGTCGAATTCCATCTGCCAGGCCCATATGTAATCACCTTTGATGCGACCTGCTGGAAGGACCCAGCCGACTATACTTTGAACCTTGAAGCTGGATGCTGGAACTTCATAGGTTACCCACACAAGGGAGAATGGGACTTCTGGCCCCGAGCTCACAACTTTACAGATGGTTCGATAGACCCAGATCTACTTACTGGTGGAGCTGCCGGTGATGCGATAATAGCCTCATATTGGATACAGGAGACCCAGAAATGGTTCAGCTATGTTGACACAACAACATTTTCCGGCATGGCATCTAAGGACTGGGAGTGGAGACATGATTATTCAGATTTCCCGGGTAATGCCATAATGTTGTGGGCGACAGATCCGATCGAGATCACTTTCCCACAGGTAAATAAGATACCGATCGCAGAGGCTGGCTCAGATCAGATTATCAGTGAGAATGGTGTAATAACACTCGATGGTTCGTTATCCTCTGACACTGATGGAAATATTGTTTCTTATTTCTGGGATATCGACATAAACCATGACTCAGGAACTGATGGGATAACAGATAATGATATTGATGCCACAGGCGTAACACCAAGTGGTAATTTCTGGAATGATGATCATGTATCAACTGTCCAGCTCACTGTGACAGATGATGAGGGCGCGACCGCTGTCGACACCATGACCGTTATCGTCCTTAACACTGCAACAGGTCCTGACATTGATGGAGTATCAATCACTCCGCTTATTGAGGCAGGAAAAGGATACACCCAGGTTACTCTCCAGATACAAAGTGAAGATAATCTGAACTGGATCCACGTCTTCTTTTATCAGCTGGATCCTGTGGATGGTAGAAGAACCCCCGTCTTTGATGTTGATGGTAACCAGATCCATTTCCAGAAGGATGGGGACACAGCTACATTCTCCTTTGATGATTACTACACATATGAAAAACTGACAGTATGCAATGTGGCTGAAAAGAAGATAAAGACCGATGTGCTTTACACCAGGTCCATCAATGGAGTTGCTGTGCCCAATTATGGTCAGGAAACAGATGAAACAATGACATACGAGGCAGGCATGCACTTCAAACTCATGGATGTCACAGAACACGTTGTGGATCTACCAGTTGTTCCAGGTCAGGTCAATTATGTTTTCTTCTTCGATATTAACATCATTGATCCTGGTAGTGACGATCTGTTCATCACATGGGACCTGGGTGACGGAACCGTGGAAACCTTCACATTGTACAATGATGGAGTAGGTGACGATCTGGTTGACAGCCCATATGCTGGCAACTCCGTGATGTATAACTATCTATTGGAACATGACTACGCAAGTAAGGGTACGTATTCCACTTTATTGACCATTACAGATGATGATGGCGGAGTATACGCATATTCCTTGGATGTAATTGTCGAATAGACTGTTGAATAGGGCTGTTCAACAGCCCTTCCTTTTCTTTTTTTATCAAACGTGTTTGTAATAGATGCAGGTAATGAGTTTGATTTGATTTTATCAAATGTGTACAATCTTAGATATAAGCAAAAGATAATTATTGCCTATTCTGTTCCAGTATGCCATGGTGGATGACTTCGAGGAGCGCAGAAAAAATACCGAGAGGATGATCAAGGAATCCTATGACCCCCAGAATGTGGGGAGAATGAGCGATCCTGACGGCTTCGGAGAGATAACCGGCTCCTGCGGGGACACCATGGAATTCTACATGAGAATGAAAGATGGGCAGATCAATGAGATATTATTCTACACTGATGGCTGTGAGACCACCATAGCCTGTGGGAGCGTGGCGACCCAGTTGGTCAAGGGCAAGGGAATGGAAGAGACACTGGCAATAACCAATGAGGATATCATGGACGAGCTGGGAGGCCTGCCCGAGGATCATCAGCATTGTGCCCAGTTAACCGCAGATACACTGAGAAAGGCGGTCACGAACTATCTGAGCAGAAAATAGAGCAGGCAATGGATATCCGACCTTCATGTTCTCCAAAATATTATGTGCCAGTTACACATTCACCTCCTTGAGGAAATAGAATGCCACCACAAGATGATCCTGATGAAAAGATAGCCAAGGAAATGAATAATGAGGACCAGGGCAGTCTGCGCCCGGTCTGGGGGATCATGGAGAACGAGACCGCGAAGTTCAGGTTGAAGGAAGAGGAACTGAATGATTGGGAGATGGACCTGGCCCGGCGGGAGAAGGAATTCCAGGACCTGGGTGGAGAGATACCGCCATTGCCCCCGCTTCCTGCGGCCTATGAGGGCACGGAGAACCTTGATTTTGATGAATCCACATCACTGTGGGACATCATGCAGATAAAGGCCATGAGGTATGCCAAGCGGGAATTGGGACTCAGGCTGAGAGAAGATGTCCTTGAGAGGGGTATTGAGGGTATTGGATAATAATTTACAATTTTAGATGGAGCCGATCATTGATAGGACAAGGCTATCAACATAAACCTA
>JAGLQE010000066.1 GCA_023137005.1 Thermoplasmata archaeon | reverse complement strand
ACTCCCACAGCGAAGAGCCTGGATATGGCATAAAGCATGACTATCAGGGCCATAAATAGAAAGGTACCCTCTCGTGAACCGAATTTCACTTCCCTTTGGGAAAATAGACCGGATGCCATATGAGAGTGTATCAGTGTCCCACATTAAATACAATGCGCCGGAAGCCTGCATCCATGAGATAAGGATCAATATGGGGAAAATGTAAATAATATCTCAAAAAGCCTTTTTGGTCATGATGCCCAGTTCCCTGCATTTTATCTCGATAGTTGTCGAAACCTGTTCATACCATTCTGGGTCATTGGCCATTCTGACAATGCTATCCATCTCATAACCAAAGGCTCGGGTCATCCTCTCTTTAAGCAAGGGTTTCAATCTTAATTTGTCATACAGGATCTCCCTCACCCCTGCGCCATACACAGCCTCTAGAAGTTCGTTCATCCCTTCTTCTGAATCATTCATCGTGGGTATTATCGGCCCGAGGAACACCCATGTTTTGATATCGTTTTCCACAAGCATCCTAATGGCATCCAGTCTTCTTTTGGGACTCGGAGCTCCAGGTTCCATCCTCCCGGCCAGTTCTTCGTCCAGGGTGGTGATGGTGATCGCGACCTCCACTTTCTCCATTCGGGATAGAATATCAATATCCCTTGTCACGAGGTCGGATTTAGTCTGGATGCATATCGGCCATTTTTTTCTGGCGACCTGCTCCAGGCAGTACCGTGAATTATTAATTCTCTCCTCCCGGCTCTGGTAGGGATCGGTCACGGTTCCAAGACCAATGATGCCCATTTCCTTCTTTTTCAGTTCTTTGGCCAGTACATTTGGCAAACCTTCTTTCACATCCACGAAGGACCCCCATTCCTCTTCACCCACCATCCTCAAGGTGTCAGGGGCATAGCAATAAACACAGCCATGAGAGCACCCTCGATATGGATTGAGGGCATATTCCAAGCCCGGTAAATTTGATGGGGCCAGTGCGGTCCTAGTCCTCATTGTCCTTCACCTTCTCCATTTCGGGCTCTTTCGGCTTGTCAGCATTGATGAAATCCTCTATCCTGCGCTGATGGAGCATGTCCTTCAGCACACCACTGGTCTTTATCCATCGATCCATGGGGATGTCCATGCCTTTTGATATATGATCCAGTGATTCTTTCAGTGTATCGAATTTCTTTGGAACACTTTTCACGGCCGCCCTCACATTCTCCCT
>JAGLQE010000065.1 GCA_023137005.1 Thermoplasmata archaeon | reverse complement strand
CCTCGCCCTGGGCGTTCATCAGATATTCGCCGTATATCTTATTCTCACCATTGGAGGGATTACGGCTGAAGGCCACGCCTGTTCCGGAGTTATCGCCAGAATTCCCGAATACCATTGTCTGGATATTGACCGCGGTTCCCAGGTCATGAGGTATGCCATTGGCTTCGCGATAGACTCTAGCACGCTCGAGATTCCAGGATCTGAAGACCGCCTCTATTGAGAGTTTCAATTGAACTTCTGGATCATCGGGCCAATCTACCTTGGCCTCCTTGATTATTGCCTTGTAATCCTCAACCAGTCCTTTCAACTGGTCAGCATTCAGCTCACTGTCCAGCTTGACTCCCGCGTTCTCTTTTCTCTCTTCCAATTTCTTATTGAATTCCTCATGTGGCATCCCCAAAACCACATTGGCAAACATGTGGATGAAACGCCGATATGAATCATAGACGAATCTTTCATTCCCGGTCTTGGTTATCATACCCTGGACGGTATCGGGATTAAGGCCGAGATTGAGGACGGTGTCCATCATGCCAGGCATGGATACTGCCGCTCCGGAACGAACCGATAGTAGAAGTGGATTGTCAGTGCTTCCAAAGCCCTTGCCGGTCTGGGTTTCCAAGTGCTTGATGGCCTTGAGGGTCTGCCTCCATATGCCATCCAGCATCTCCTTGGTTTCCTGATACGAGTTGCAGGCCTCGGTGGTCAGCGTGAACCCGGGAGGGACATTTATCCCGATCTTGGTCATCTCAGCCAGGTTAGCCCCCTTACCCCCCATGAGCTCTTTCATACCCGCGTTGCCTTCAGCAAATGAATAAACATATTTCACAGTCATTTTCAACCCTCTGTTAACTACCAGACCATAAATGACCTAGTATTATTATTCTGGCCTGGAAGTTACCATTTGAAGGCCATAAACCCCAACTCGCAGAGGAGTTAATCTCTGCGTTAAGAGGCCAGTACATTGTTGGGCTTACGGCGGATTACTTTTATGCTCATGTGCATCCTGATTGATATATTTAAATCTTTTAGGGTTGAATTTCTTCTTAAAAAAGGTGATAAATTTCACTTATTCAAAGGGTATGGTAATTAACGAAAGACTTTTATATTTATATTTATATATACCTCTTAGGATGGGATGAATTATGGACAACGGTCTAAACATATTTGACATGGATGATAAGGAAAGGTTCCTGGCATTGAAGTGGGGTTTTGTATCCTGCTCTCTGGCTGCCTTCACGATCTACGGGATAGTACAGATCTGAATGGGATTTCTAATTGCGCATCTTCTCTACACTTAGATGCGATTAGAAGAGCTAATACGATTAAAAGCAGATTACATAAAAGTATTTGCTCCACGATGATCACCCTCACTTATGCCTAAAGCAGAGTTTGATTTTAAATATAGAGCGATCAATCCAGGGTAGGAACACCCATGAGAATATTGAAGAAAGATCTCCGGAACGGTGAGGTCAAGGTACTTATTCAGACAGAGGACGACCTATGGCAGCTCTACAATATCGTGGAGAAGGATGACCTAGCCTTTGCTCTAACCACACGCCGGGAGGAGACAAAGGACGATAAACTCAGGGCTGAGAGGGGAGAGAAAAGAAAAATGCGCCTTGGCATCCGGGTGGAGAGCGTGGAATTTCATGAATTCACTGACTGGCTCCGGGTTCATGGCATCATAGAAGAGGGGCCACAGGACATTGGGTCCTATCACACTTTCAATCTTACAGTGGGAGAGAATATCTCAATAATCAAGCAATGGAGGCGCGAGTTGCTGGATAGGCTGAATGATGCGGAGAAAGCCGTCGAAAAACCCCAGATAACCTTTGTCGCCATTGATGAGGAAGAAGCCGTGCTGGCCCAACTTCGAGAATACGGTATCAAGGAAGTGGCCAAGATCCAATCCGGCGCGTCGGGAAAGCAGTACGCGTCCAAGAAGGGTGGCAAGGAAGATTTCTACAAAGAGGTCCTGGCCAAGCTGGAATCCATTGCTGGAGAGGGAGTGAGCATCATCCTGGGACCGGGCTTCGAGAAAGAGAACTTCTCTGGATATATCAGGGATAAGAACAGGCCAATTGCCAAGGATCTACATCTTCTTTCAACCGGCCAGTCGGGCATGGCCGCGGTTCAAGAGGTCATGAAGAAGGGCATTGGTGGAGACATCCTCAAGGAATCGCGCGTGGCCATGGAGACCAAGCTCATGGAGGAACTGCTGGCCGCGATCGCCAAGGATGGTGCCTGTGCCTACGGAAAGGCCGAGGTGGGGCAGAGCCTGGATGCCGGGGCTGTTGATACCCTTCTGATAACCGATAAGGCCATGAGGGGGCGTGCTCATGAAAGATTACTGAACAAGGCTGGTGAGGGCGGAAGTAAAGTGGTTGTATTGAGCACCTTGCACGATGCTGGTCAGAAACTGGAGGCTCTGGGCGAGATCGGGGCCATTCTCAGGTATAAAGTGGGATGAGCCATGCTGGCAGTGAGCGTTCCAAAGGCAGTGGGCGAGAGAGCCAGACTTTTAATCACAAGGTTCGGGGCTTTGGACAAGTACCATCGCATAATTGCCAGAGAGGACGAAATAGAGATCCCCATACTGAGGGAGCTGGCTGACCATGAGATAATCCTTATCAAGGAGATGGGAGGGACCATCAGGCAGCTGTCCGAAGAGATCGATCGGGACACCTTCTACGACCCCATGAAAGACATACTGGCTAATCTGGATATGCCGGATGATCACATAGGGAAAATACCACAGCGATGGGAATTCATGGGCAATGTGCTGGTCATCAAATTAGATGATAGCATTGTGAAGTATGGCAAGCACATCGCCCAGGTCTATGCCCGGATACTCAATGTTAAAACTGTCCTATGGGATACCGGGGGAATAACCGGAGAGTTCAGGGAGCCAGTTCATGAAATCCTGTTCGGGCAGGATACGGTAACCACACATCTTGAGAATGGTATCAGATACAATTTCGATGCCGCCAGGCTCATGTTCTCCAGCGGCAATGTGGACGAGAGGATAAGAATGGCCAGTATGTGCGAGGACGACGAAACCGTCGTCGACATGTTCGCTGGAATTGGATATTTCACCCTCCCCATGGCCTTCCATACCTCACCGTCCAGGGTGCTGGCCTATGAGAAGAATCCACTTTCCTTTGAATACCTTGTGAAGAATGTCGAGCTCAATGGTGTGGGTGATGTGGTAGAGCCCTATCTTTCTGATTGCCAGCTTGCGGAGGAGGGCATTGCTGATCGTGTGGTCATGGGCTATGTTGGCACGACCCACGAATTCCTGACCAAGGCCATGAGGATATTGAAGCCAGAAGGCGGGATCATCCATTATCATGAAACTTGCCCCAATGCCCTGGCTGATAAGAGGCCGAGGGCGAGGGTGATGGAGGCGGCCAGTGCTGAGGGAAGAATGGTCAAGAACATTCAGCAGAGGTTGATCAAATCATATTCTCCAGGTGTGGGGCATCTGGTGCTGGATATTGAGATATAATGATCCATTAACTTGAAAATAATCTAATAACTATACTTATAGTACCGATACTTTTATTTCATCATATCAGATTAACTTATGTATCCGGAGGGAGAGAGATATGAGAAAATTAAGTGCAATGATATTATGCTCAATATTGGTCCTGACAAGTTTCGTGATGGTCATTCAGATGAATGTGAGTTCTTCTGAGCCACAGGATACAGGGATGTACACACCACATGCTCCTATTAGAATAAATTCCAATGCGGATTTTGGGATAGGTATCAATGGTGTGACTGCTGGTAATGGGACTGTAGTAGAACCCTGGATAATCGAGAATTGGGATATCAATGGAACTGGATTTGGCAATTGCTTGTACATTGGCAATACCACTGATTATTTCGAGGTGAGGAACTGTTATCTGCATGATGCGAGCGGTGTACCTTCATGGAGACCTTGGCTTTCTGATTCCAGCATAATTCTTAACAATGCGGATAATGGTCGAATTGAAAATAATACGATCGCATCAAATGATGATGAAGGAATAAGTTTTGAAGGTACCAGCAAATATAATTATGTAATAGATAATACAATTATAAACAATGATTTTGGTATAACATTATGGTCGGGAAATAACAATACAATTCAGAATAATAACATTTCAAATAATATTTATGATGGGTTGGACTTCTATAGTAGTCATGATACGATCATTGATAATAACACAATTCACTCCAATAGGTTCGGTATTGATCTGCGATGGTCTGATCGTAATATAATTACAAATAATTCGATCTCAGGTAACAGTTTGAATTCCATGTATCTATATGATACCCATAACAACTATATTTATGGAAATCACCTGTCCAATAATGCAGAAGGAGTATATCTTCAAAGTAGCGAGAATAACAATTTTACAAACAATGATTTTTCTGGTGAAGGCATTTATATCACAGGATATTCTATTGAATATTGGAATAGCCATTCTATAGATACTTCAAATACAGTGAATGGAAAACCCCTGGTATATTGGAAAAACAGAACTACTGGCACTGTACCTCTGGGAGCTGGTCAGGTAATTTTGGCCAATTGCTCAAATGTTATTGTTGAAGATCAAGATATTGATGAAGCATATGTGGGCATACTTCTTGGATATTCTGATAATAATCAGATCAGAAATAATGATCTTTTAAATAATAAATATGGAATGATGATCTTTCCAAATACATTCTCAAATTTCAACCTCATTTACCATAATAATTTCATTAATAACACAGTTCAAGCTTATGAAAATAGCACCAATTCATGGAATTCCACTTATTCCTCTGGCGGAAACTACTGGAGCGACTACAATGGAACTGATAATTTCAATGGACCGCTCCAAAATATACCAGGGAACGATGGTATCGGCGATACCCCATATACATTTTCAAGCGGCCAGGATAATTACCCCCTCATGGAACCATATGAACAAGTAGTCATCGAGCCAGAACCATCCGACATAGATGTCTACACAATACCCAGATATCCTCTGGGTACTGATTGGACATTGGGAAGTACCTCAGGAGAGGATGGGGACATCATAACAGTGAACATCATCACGAACAAGTCCATAGACTATGTGGAGATCACAACAGGTTATTGCAATCGCACGACATGTTATGACCCAGGCATGTGGGTACCTCTCACCCTCACCATGTTCCCGACCTACAATCTCTTCACTTACCAGCTACCAGGGGATGAAGGTCTGATCGCAGATGTATATGAGGCCTCCAGTTCTCTTGGCAGTTATGTCTACTACCAGATATACATGGAGAATTCGACAACATGGGATTATGTCTATTACCCGGATTTCAATGGGAATGACCAGGATCTGCAGGCTGATGAAATAGCCAAGATCTACCCCGCCTGGCCACCAACCCAGACCAATGCGACCACCACTGTCTCAAAGACCATGCTGGAACCTGGCGAGACCTTCTGGGTGAATGGAAGTGCCCATTACTGGAACAGCACCTATGAGCCAGGTAATTCTTCTGCTCTGATACCTGTAGAGCATAGTAATGTATCAATATCCATCAATCCCACTTACACAGGAATGACCGATGCTGATGGTGATTACTCGTTTGAGATCACAGCGCCTGTGACTCCTGGATTTTATAATATAACCACTTCAGTTACCAATGATACTGCTAACTGGAATGGAAACCAGACAAGGAATGTGCCATGCCTATCCAATGACATACCCATAGAAGTGATATTAATGGGCAACCAGACCACGGACGATTCTGATCTGATAATCGCACTCCAGGACGATATGCAGAATATGAATTACTTCGACCCAGATACGAATGAGGTCTGGAAATCAAACCAATTACAATACAATTTTGAAAGCCTGATGTCTTATAACCCGGATTTCGAACTGTACCCTGTTCTAGCAGGTGTAAATGCTGCCGGACCCCACGGAGCCGATATCATCATAGATGGCCTGAACTTCACAGTGAATCTCCGCCAGAATGCCACCTTCTCGGATGGAACACCAATGACATCAAAGGATGTCGTGTTCAGCTACCAGACACTGGGGTGGGGTCTTTATCAGACTCCGATCCTGCAATGCCTCTACTGGGACTCGGAGACATTCAAGGACTGGGATGGTGTAGCAAATTCAAGTCATATAGGTGTGGAGGCTGTGGATAATTACACGGTCAAATTCTATCTGACACAGCCCTTCGCGATGTTCTGGTTTAACACATTGAGCTTGCCGATAATACCTGAGCATATATGGAGCGATCACATGAATCCAGCCAATGCTCCTGGCTATGACACAAGCCTTGACTGGCAATTAGATTACTCCTATGGTTCAGACCCATCAGAGACCGATGCCACCATTGGAACTGGCCCATGGTATCTGGAGTCTTGGACACCTGGAAATGGCTCTATTATCAAAGCGAATGAGAACTACTGGGACATGGGTGGTATAACATCATGGGCTGGAATTGATTATCCAAATTACCCAGATCATGTTAGGACCATTAATTTTGATATTTATACCCAGTTGGACGTGGCCGTCCAGTCTCTCCAGAATGGTGATGTCCATCATCTGCCATGGAGCCTGTCATCTGGTTACTATAATCAGTTAAAGACAGACCCAGGCATCGGAATTGAACAACCAAAGGACCAGGGGTTATTCTATCTATCTTTCAATCAGAGAAAGGGAGCAATGGCCGATGTTGAATTCAGAAGGGCGGTATCTTACTGTATTGACAAGGACTATATTGTAGACTCTCTGATGGGAGGATATGGTATCAAGGGTAGTGTCCCGATATCTGTCACCAACGATCTGTATGTGAACTCCTCAGTTCCAGACTGGATACTCGGAGGAAATTTGACCAAGGCCAATACAGCTTTGAATGATGCGGGATATTATGATTATGACGGAGATGGCTGGAGAGACATGCCAGATGGCAGTCCTCTCAACTACAATATCCTGACACCGCTAAAGGACTATGATCCAATAAGAGCAGATACTGGCCTGATGATAGAGAAGAACCTGAGAATGGTCGGCTTGAATGTCAGATCCGTGCCGACCAGCTTTGACACCCTTGTCAGCTCGGCCTTCGTGTCTGTTGATTTTGATATGTATATTCTTGGATGGACCGTTGGTTCATTCCCCGAGAGCTATCTGAGGGATTTCTTCCACAGTGATATGGATACTGCATTGAACCCAACAGGCAGCAATGCAGGTGGATACCACAATGTTGCCGTGGATCAAATGATAGGTGCAATGGAAGTCGAGATGGACACCGACAAAAGGGCACAGTATGTCAAGGACATCTGTGGAGCCG
>JAGLQE010000064.1 GCA_023137005.1 Thermoplasmata archaeon | reverse complement strand
CCAAAAGGAAAACTCGGGTTCACCTGCTCGCTCGGGAATTTTTTGATAATAAAAAAAGGCCGAGGGGGAGATTTGACCTCCCGTTTGAGGCTCTGCAGGCCCCCACATAGCCGCTATGTTACCTCGGCATACTGGCCTTTGGCCAGGTCGCCGAGGTCCCGACGCAAGATCTTTCAGATCATGCATCGGCAACCTCGCTTTGCAACTTGGCCGTTTTGATATTGTTCAGACATCGATGAAATGAGATTTGGTATATATAATTAGGGCTGTATAAGATGATTTTCCCACAATGGGGAAGATCACATTATCCTGATCTCTTCATCTGTCAAATAGCAAGCGGGGTCCGGTCCCCAGACATCTCCTACAGCTTCAGACCTGACCCTTGATCCGCCCCTGCATATCTCGAAGAACCTGCAATTGGTTTTCGCACATCTCCCGGTGATCTTATCATCCTTGTTCTTCAGCCCATTCATGACCGGGTCTGAGATGTCATCCCAGATCTCGCCGAATTTTCTTTCCTTCACATTCCCAAAGCTGTAGTGCTGCCAGAACTGGTTGGCATGCACCCTGCCAAGATGGTCAACATCCGCTATCGTCTGGCCTGTGCCGTCGCCTCCATTCCTCTTTAGCAGGCTGTAAGCCCATTCCGCCCTCTCTGGGTCCTCATCCTTCAGTGTCAGATAAAGGTAGCCAGCATCCGCGTAGTTGCCAACAAGCAAGGTCTCTATCAGATATCCCTCATCATGGTGCTTTTTTGTAAGATCGAAATACGTGGTCATCGCCTTTCTGGTCTCTTCATGGCTCAGATCCAATTCCTGTATCTCTTTGCCTCTTCCGGTATAATCCAGATGGTACACACAGCATCTGCTTACCCCGATCTCCTTGAGCTTGAGGAGCACCCCTTCCAGATCGTCCTTATTGTGCTGGGTTATCGTGAATCTGAGTCCGGTCTTCTGTCCCACCTTGAGGCAGTTCTTCATGCCTTCGACAGCTCTGTCGAAGGCCCCATCCACTCCTCGGAACTTGTCATTCACATCTTTCAGCCCATCCAGTGAAACCCCGATGTACATGATGCCAGCCTCCTTGGCCAGCCTCGCTTTCTCTTCGGTGATCAGTGTTCCGTTCGTGGATATCACGGGACGAAGGCCCAATGATTTTGCATATCTGGCCAACTCGAACAGGTCATCCCTCATGAAGGGCTCGCCACCAGAAAATAGAAGCACTGGTGCATTGTATTCAGCTACATCTTCGATGAATCTCTTTGCCTCTTCCGTGCTGAGCTCGCCCTCGGCTGTTTGAGTGGTTGCCTCGGCATAACAATGAACACACTTCAAATTGCATCGGTTCGTCATGTTCCAGACCACGATGGGTTTATTGGATTTCACCGCTCCGTGGTGGTGTTTGATCTGCTCTGGTCCGCCTTCCTTGGCATCCCCATACCTAAGCCCGTCCGACTCACTCTCTGCTCCTAACAATAGTTTTGATACTCCGATCATGGAAATCCACTCCAAATATAGTTCATATACGTGTCCACCATGCCCTGGATGGTGTGATTTCTGGCTGTGATGTGTGGCATGGTAATATGTTTCGAGGTCTCGGGACCGATGGATATGATGGTCTTCCCATCCAGTATCTTTGGATCCACCTCACTGATACTCTTTGCACATGATGCCGAAACAATGAAGACCGCGTCTGAAGACCTGATTGCATCAGGGTCTGCTGGCAATCGTTCGATATCATATATCGGTATCTCTTTGTAATCATGTGACTGTGATAGGATATTTGGCAGTACCTCGGTCGCTGCTGAAGAACGTAGTGCCAGTATCCGGCTGGAAGGTGGCATCTCGTGCATTATGTGTTCTGCCAATCCTTCTGAATTGAATGATTCTCCAGAGGTCGCTCTCACTCCCCATTCTTTCTCAATATAGGATCTGGTCTTTGGTCCTATGCTGAATAATCTACCTGGGTATCCGGACAGGTCCATCTTGGCCCCCACCCTCTTCACGCCTTCAAGTGAGGTGAATACCAGAGCATCATGATCTGTTATATCGGGAATGGTAAATTCCCTGTCCACGATCTTGATGAGGGGCATGGGTATGACCTCCATACCGTATCCTTCGAAAAGGTCCAGGCTCTCCTTCATGTGGGTATCGGCGCGTGTCAGAGCGACCTTTTTCCCTCTGAGGCCGGATAGCTTCTTCTCGAACCAGTTTAGCTCATTATGTAATTGCGCAACGGGCCCTACAACGAAAATGACCGGGGGTTTGAGTTCAATGCCTTTCTCGGCCAGTGTTCCCAGGGTGGTCATGACCGTCTTTTGTTTCGGGGTCGTGCCAGAGTAGATGGCCGCCACTGGTGTGTCCGATGCCCTACCAGCGGAGATCAGTTTCTGAGCTGTACTGGATATCTGGGACACTCCCATGAGTATCACGAGATTATCTGGCAATCGATCCCACTCGATGGACGAGCCTTCCTTGTCTGACTCATGGCCTGTGAGGAAGGTTATGGATGAATTGAAATCTCGATGAGTTACTGGAACTCCAGCATATGCTGGAACCGAGACCGCCGAGGAAATTCCTGGAACTATCTCGAAAGGTATGCCTGCTTCTGCGCATATCTGGGCCTCTTCCCCGCCGCGGCCGAATATTAGAGGGTCGCCGCCTTTCAGGCGAACCACGAATCTATCCCGGCCATGCCGGACGATCTCATCGTTTATTCTCTGCTGAATTGTCTGAGAATGGGCAGAATCCTTCTCCCTCTTACCCATGTAGATCATCTCACAATCCGCAGGGGCCCAATCCAGTATCTGAGGATTGGCCAGCTTATCGTAGATTATCACCTGCGCTCGCTGGACCAGTTCCTTCGCCTTGAGTGTGACGAGTCCGATATCCCCAGGGCCCGCGCCCACGATGTAAACCACCATTCAATTTCCTCCTTTTCTGAGCTCTTCCAACAGGACGTCGCCCCCTGACCTTAGAAGATTATTCGCAAGGCCAGTGGCCAATTCGATACCATCCGAGAGCTTTCCGATCCTTATCTCGGAAAGGAATCTCTTCCCATCAGCAGATGATATGAATCCTTTTATCTCGACCAATTTCCCATCTGCATCGATCTCCGTATGAATACCCGCTGGTACCTGACACCCACCATCCAGTGCTGTCAGGAAACTTCGCTCGATATCGCATGCCATTCTTGTCGGGTCATGCTCGAGCTTTTTCAATATTTCTAAAACTTCAGTGTCGTCCGCTCTGGCTGTGATCCCCAGAGCGCCTTGCCCCGGTGCTGGTATGAAGGTATCACCGGCCAGTGGCATATACTCTTCAGGTGAATAGCCCATTCTTCTCAAGCCGGCCTCGGCCACGATTATGGCATCGTATTGACCTTCGGCCTGTTTCCGCATACGCGTGTCAATATTGCCCCTGAGGTCGAGCATTTTGAGATCTGGTCTCAAGTGCCTGGCCAGAGCCTGTCTGCGTAGGCTGGATGTTCCGATATTCGCATTTAGTGGAAGATCCTCGATGCTCTTGACCCCAACGATCGCATCATTGGATGGTTCACGAATTGGTACCGCGGCTATTATCATGCCTTCTGGCAGATCCGTTGGAATGTCCTTGTAAGAATGTACTGCCAGGTCTATTTCTCCGGCTAACAGGGCATCGTCGATCTCCTTTGTGAAGAAAGCCTTGCCTTCCAGCTTGGCCAGTGCCACATCCTGGATATTGTCCCCCCGGGTCTTGATAACCTTGATGGGGATGTCCAGACCCAGGTCTCTCACAATGCCCTCTGTTTGGGTCAGTGCGAGTTTCGACCCGCGGCTTCCGGCGATCAATTGTCTCATTCAATTCTCCTAATAGCTTAATGGGTTGCTTTGAGGGCTGTCTCAAAGGCCTCTAATGAAGTGTCGATCACTTCCTGATCGTGAGCGATGGAGGTGAAACAGCATTCGAACTGCGATGGTGGCAGGAAGACACCCAGATCCCTGAGCTTGGCGCAGTAATCGAGGAATTTCTTGTCATCCGAGTTCTTGGCCTCATCCAGATCTGTAACTGGATTATCATTGAAGAACACCTGGAACATGGGGCCAATACCCTGCACCTGGTAGTTCAGGCTCATGTCCTGCAGGATGCCTCTGAGGCCATTCTGTAGCTTGTTTCCAGCATCGGCTATCCTGGATAGGGCATCGGTGCTTTTTATCAAATTAAGGGTCGCAAGGCCAGCTGCGATGGACACGGGATGACCATTGAAGGTTCCGGCATTGTACACCTGTCCCATTGGCGTGATATTATCCATGATCTCGTGTCTGGCTCCCATAACCCCTATGGGGAATCCTCCACTGATTATCTTGCCCATGGTCACGATATCAGCATCCACACCAAAATATTCCTGGGCTCCACCTTGGCCAAGTCTGAAACCAGTTATGACCTCGTCCAGTATGAGGAGGGAATTATGAGCTTCTAGTATCTTTTTCGCATCCTTCAGGTAATTTTCCTTTGGTAGAATGCATCCAGCATTTCCTATTGCTGGCTCGGTTATCATGGCCGCTATCTGGCCTTCATTTTCCTTGAGAACTCTCTCCAAGGCCTCCAGGTCATTGTAGGGAATGAGAAGGGTGTTCTTGGTGACATCTGCCGGTATGCCTTTGGAATTGGGCACGCTGTGCGTGAGGGCACCAGAGCCAGCCTTGACAAGCACGGCATCATGGGCTCCATGAAAAGCACCTTCTATCTTGATTATCTTGTCGCGGCCAGTGAAACCCCTGGCAAGGCGGATGGCTGTCATCGTGGCCTCCGTACCTGTGTTCATACACCTTATCTTGTCCACATTGGGGACAGTGGATGTGATCAAACTGGCATACTCTAACTCGGCCTCGGTCGGTGTGCCGAAGCACCATCCATTTGATAGTCTTTCCTCCACTGCCTTTCTCACGGTCGGATTATTGTGACCCAGTATCATCGGCCCGAAGGCCAGGCAATAGTCGATGTATGATTTTCCTTCTGCATCGTACAATCTGGCTCCCTCACTCCTCTCCACGAAGAAGGGGTAAGGAGATATGGCTCTGACCGGGCTGTTAACGCCCCCGACAAGTACTTCTTTCGAAGCTTGGAACAATTCTTCATTATTCATTTTATCACCTTTTCATGGCCTGTGCGGCCTCTTTAGCAAAGTAAGTCAATATCATTGTCGCCCCAGCCCTTCTTATGGATAATAGGGACTCCATCATGGCCTTCTCACCATCTACCCAGTCCTTCTCGGCCGCGGCTTTGATCATGGAATATTCCCCGGATACCTGATAGGCAGCCAGTGGTGAGTCGAAGCGATCGCCAAGGGCCTTGATGATATCCAGGTATGGTAATGCGGGCTTGACCATTATGATATCCGCACCCTCCATGAGATCCAGCTCCACTTCCCTGAAGGCCTGGCTAAGATTGGCAGGGTCCATCTGATGTGTCATTCTATCTTTAGGTCCCTGGGCAAAACCGGATTCAGCGGCCTCCCTGAAGGGGCCGTAGAAGGCGGATGCATATTTCACGGCATAGGCCATGATTATCGTATCCTTATGTCCTGCATGGTCCAGCACCTGTCTGATATGGGCGACTCGTCCATCCATCATGTCGGATGGGGCGATTATATCGGCACCGGCCTTGACATATTCCAATGATGCTCTGGCATACAGTTCCAATGCCTCATCGTTTAGAATTCTCTGACCATCTATGGGGGCGCAATGACCGTGATCCGTGTACTCGCATAAGCAAACATCACAGGCCACGAGCAGGCTGTCACCCAGTTCGTCCTTGATGGCCCTGATCGCTCGGGGGATTATGCCTTCGGGATTATAGGCCTCGGAGCCCACAGCATCCTTCCGGGATGGTATGCCGAATAGGATAATGGCCGGGATGCCCAGATCACGGGCCTCCTTCGCCTCCTGGACCAGAGTTAAGATGGAATGCTGGAACACACCTGGCATGGCGCTTATGGGGGACTTGGTTCCCTCTTCAAGGTCTTCTTTGACAAAAAGTGGAAGAATAAGATTGGATGGCTTCAGCTCGAACTCGGCCACCATGCCTCGTACCAGATGGTGGTTCCTCAGCCTTCTCATTCTTATCTTAGGATACATCTTCATCATTCTCCTTTTCATCTTCCTTACTGGCCATTTTACCCTTGCTCATGTGGTGGGGGTGGCCTCCGGGATGCCCGCCAGGGTGTCCACCCGGATATCCTCCAGACTCTGACGAATTCCCATTGCCCGTGAAGACCTGGGTGAAATTCTCCAATTGGGTCTGGCTCTGTGGATTGTCCTTGATATGTAAGAGGAAGTTATGCATCAGCTTCTTCATAAGACTTCTGGAAAGATTGTCCATTATCTCCTCTGTCTTTGGATCCTGTGCATCCAGCATATTGAGGGAACGTTTCAGCTCCTTGATCCTTATCTCCTCCGTGTATTGATTGAGGCTGGAAAGGAAAGTTTCTATATGCAGGTTCTCCAGCTTCATCTTGAACCTGACCAGCTCGGCCTCGATTATCTTCTCGCCCTTCACTATCTCTTCAGATCTGGATTCCTTGTTCTTCTCTGATATCTCCTTCAGATCCTGTATGGAGAAATACTGGACATTCTCCAGCTCCTTGACCATGGGATCAATGTCAGCTGGCACTGCAATATCGATGATCGTCAATGGGGTGTTTCTGTCAATGGTTGCGCTGGCCACCATTGACCTGGTGATCAGGACATGGGGGCAGGAGGTGGCCGAGAATATCACGTCAATATCCTTCATGGCCTCTTTTGCCTCTGAAAAAGGAACCTGGGTAGTGGAATATTTAGTGCAAAAGGCCTGTATGTTCTCGGGGGTTCGGCCAACCACTATGATGCTCTCCAATGAGAAATGGCAGATATAATCAGCCAGAAGCGAGGCCATATTGCCGGTCCCGATTATCATCACTTTCTTTCCAGACAGGAAATTGTGCTTATTTGCCAGATCTACCGCGGCCGATGAAATAGATATCTTGCCCTTGGAGATATCGGTCTCTGTTCTAACTCGTTTGCCAATGAACAAAGCCCTTTGGAATATGGGAGATAGGACCCTTCCGGCATAATTGCTACGGGACGCGAGATCAAGAGCCTCCTTGGCCTGGGCCAGTATCTGATTCTCACCCACTATCAGGCTGTCTATGGAGGACACCACCCTGAAGAGGTGTTCCAGGGTCTGTAGATACCTCTCTGAGATGAGATGTTCGGATATGCCAGCACCGTAGCGATCCATCATGAACTTCCTGAGCCAGGCCTTTGCATCTCCCTCATCATCTCCCGAATAATAGATCTCGAACCTGTTGCAGGTCTGAACGACCACGGCCTCGGAAATATTGTCTGATGATAGTAATTGATCGTAGAATTCTCCCAATTTGGATTCAGGAACATGAAGCCTATCCAGGATATCTTGTGGGGTGGTCTTGAAGGTGGATTTAATGCTGGCAATGTACATCGAAGACCTCCTGAGCTCTTTTCTCTGCCTCTTCCAACTTACCACTCTCCACCAGTTCCTTCAGCTGGCTATCGGCGAACATGGCCTCGAATATGCGGTTCTTCTCATCTATCCCGCTTATCCGGGATCTGAAAGGCGATAATATCTCCAGCCACATATCCTTCCCAATGACCCAGCCATCCATTTCTTCCCTCAACTTCCGGGCGAGGAATGGCGATCTGCCAGATGTGGATATGGAGATCGTGACATCTCCAGCCTTGGATATGGCCGAGAAGAAGATATTTGACAATTCCTGGTCATCCACCACATTGATGAGGATGCCTCTTCCCAGGCATTCCTTCGCGATGGCCTTGTTCAGCTCCCTATCTGGAAGGGCGGATATCACAAGAGCTGTATTATCCGGTATATGTTCCGAAATATTTGTATCATCCACCTCGGCCAGCTTGATCCTTACATGATCGGGCATGGGCAGTGCTTCCTTTGAAATAACAGTGATATCATCAGTGAATTTGGAGGCATATTCCACCTTCCTCTGGCCGATATTGCCACCACCGAAAATTATCACTGGCCCGTCTATATTGAGAACCACTGGCATTTTCATTGTCCGGCCTCCATGTTCCCAACCAGGTCTTCCTCTCTCAACCTGAAAGAGGTTTTTTTCAATTCAGTGATGGAGAAGTAAATATCATAATCAGAGAAACCATGCTTACCAGCAATGTCAGTCACCTTGCTGATGGATTCCTCACGTGTCTGGCCATGCACCATGAAGAAGAGATTGTGATCCCAACCTTCCCGTGAATAGCAATGGGTGACATCGTCCTCGCCCGCAACCGCCATACCGACCTCGTCAATGTCCTCATCCGGAATGCTGGCCGCTGTCATCGCATTGGCAGAGAATCCCATATTCCTGTGAGCGATGGAGGGCGCGATCCTCCGAATTATGCCTTTGTCCATCAGGCTTTGGCATATCCTCAATACCTCATCATCGGGTATATCCAGTTTCTCAGCGATCACTCTGAAGGGGGCTGTGTCCAGAGGCATGTCCTGGATCTCGAATATTATCCTTTTCTCTATTTCAGATATCAAATCTAACACCTATCTTGTAGGTCCGGGTTGCTGGCAATTTTATTATCTTCAAACCGGTTCTTTCAATTATCTGGCTCAGGTTCCTTTCAAGTATCTCATCATCCTTCTCGATCATGGTGAACCAGAGATTTGGCTCTCCATCTCTAAGATAATTATGAGTGACCCCGTGATATGAATTGATCATCTGGCTTACCCTATCGACCTCATCATCGGGTACGTTCATGGCGGCCAGTGTGGAGACATAGCCCATCTTCTTGGGCGCGATGATGGCCCCGAACTTCCTGATCAGACCCTTCTCCTTAAGGTCATTGATGGCGGCCAATACATCTTCCTCGGTGCAGGATAGCTTATTAGCGATCCTCTGAAATGGACGAGGCACTGGCTCTATGCCTTTCTGAAGTTCATTCAGTATCTGCTGTTCGAGGATGGTCATATCATTCATTCTTATCCAGGCCCCTACCATAAGCACACCATGGCTCATGTGCCATATAGTTACCGTAATAAATATGGGCTCTCGCCCTGCAACCACCGCATATCTCCTTGTATTTGCATTTTCCACAATGGCCAGTGTATTCCAAGGATCTCATATTATTGAACACTTCACTGTTCTTCCATATCTCGGAGAAGGGTGTTTCCCTAACATTTCCAACCTTCATCGGAAGGTAGGGGCATGGCCAGACATCTCCATTGGGCACGATGGAACAATAGCTTATCCCGGCCAGGCAACCCCTGGTATACCGACCCATATCCTGCCCCTTCTGAGCAGCGATCCTCATGAACTGAGGCGCGCATGTTGGCTTGATATCGAAATTCAACTCCTCCCTCTTCTTCAAGAGCCTGCTGATCAAAAGTTCGTAATTCTTTTCCCTGAGTGATTCCTCTTCCATATCCTCACCACGGCCAGTGGGTACCAGGAATAGTACATGATGGGATTTGGCTCCCATTTCCTTGGCCAATTCGCATATTTTCTCGATCTCGTCAATGTTCCTTGTGAAAGCAGTGGTATTGACCTGGAAATCGAAGCCTTCTTCTTTGCAGTTCCTCATGGCCTGGATGGATTTCTCATATGTGCCTGGCATTCCGCAAAACTCGTCCAGTTTATCCTTATCCACCATGTGAAGTGATATTGCCACGGAGCTTCCTCCGGCCTTCTTCACCTTCCTTATCATTTCCCTGGTCAGCAAAGTTCCATTCGAGCCATAAACCGGCCTCAGTCCTACGGACACAGCGTGTTCGGTAAGCTCAAGGATATCCTTTCTCATGAAGGGCTCTCCCCCAGAGAACACCATCAGGCGGAAGCCTGCCTTGGCTATCTCTGTCAGGAGATCCTTACCCTCCTGGGTGGTCAGTTCATTCACATGTTCTTTCCCAGCATCGCGGTAGCAATGCTCACAAAACAGATTGCATTCATTGGTGACATTCCATGAGGCCAGCATTTGATATTCTCCTTTTCTTGCTATTCAACCACAATGTTAACTATTATTTAAATTATCGATGGTATCCTCATAATTGAATTTACATTTCAAGGGTTTGCTGTGACTTTGAAATACCATAATTGATAATCGAAGCGACACCTTTATTCTGATTTTCTAATTAACACAGTTAACAATAGTGATTAATTATTTATAGTGTGCATGGATGTGCCTATCTTATACACAATCAAACAAAATTGGAGGAATTGATTTGGAGCCAGATAAAAAAAATAACAGCCTTGGGATCATCATTGCCAGGACATCTATCATGACCGGTAGCGCGATGCAAGCTGTGGACCTGGGAGTTGGAGCACTGAGGAAAGGACAAGAAGTCGGGGTCTTTCTTCTATCCGATGGGGTGTGGAATGGCCTTAAGAATGCGGGAGATGTTTCTGATAAACTGAACCAGCTTGTAAAGGATGGTGCAAGCCTGCATATCAGTGATGAACATGCCCGTGCCGCCGGATTACCCAGAGACAAGGTCATCGAAGGAGCCGAGTTCATAGATGACATCTACAAGGACCTGGTGAACATGGTCATGGAAAAATGGGACAAGGTGATAATATGCTGAACACGGGTGGGATGGGAGCAGCAACAAAAACAGAACGGCCAAAAAAGAAAAAGAAGGACATGGGCAAAACCCTGACCATCTTACTGCTCAGAGGGCCTTATATATCTGAATATGCAGATCTGGCAACCAATGTCGCTCTCAAGGCCAAGAAGATGGGGTACAAGGTCAATCTATTCCTCTATCTGGACGGGGCATGGCTGGCTCATATTAAAACTGAGAAAGAATATTCCAATGCTGGAGAGTGGCTCCGGTGGGCGATCAAGAAAGGCGTGACCGTGAAGGCCTGCCACAGATGCTCGGAAGCCCGAGACCTGACCGAAGACGATATCATCCCAGGTGTGGAGATATCTGGATTGTACGGATTCCTGGATATGTTGGCTGAATCCGACAAAGTATTGACATTCACGGGGTGATTGAATGCGAGAGAGTAACGATTGCATTCAAAAGCCCGAAATGAAAATGGAGGGATTCTGATATGGCAACACTGAACAAAAAAATAATGATATCGCTGGTACATGGAACGTATGGACATCAGGATGATGGATTCGGGGCCGTGCAGCTGGCGAACGCGATGCTGGCCAGGGGTGCCGAAGTAACATTATTCCTCAGGTCCGATGGTGTTTACATACTGGTCAAGGGGCAGGATCCCAATGATCTGGGTCTTCCAAATAACCTGGACGAGCTAGCAGACTTCATAGAATTGGGCGGAGTTATCAGGACGGTCAGAGAGGCAGTGGAAGAAAGAGGATTGAACAAGGAGGATCTTATAGACGATCATGAGTTCATCGAGTGGGACAATGTAATTGACCTGCTGGGAGAGCATGATTTTTGTCTAACATTCTA